>CAYHBE010000021.1:0-10458 GCA_964354765.1 uncultured Dehalococcoidales bacterium
CAAGCAAAAATTAACCTGGAAAATGCTATGGATACTACCCAGACAGAGATCAGCGTGGCTGCTGCTAAAATAGCCCTTGAAACAGCCCGGAAAAATCTTGAAAACGCTCAAAACCCTTATTCGGAAGCGGATATTCTCCAGGCTGAGGTTGCCGTGGTAAATGCAAAAATTGCATTAAACAAAGCGCAAGACGATTACGATAAATCAAAGGTAAAATATGATAGTAATTGGACTGTCCCCGAATGGATACTGGACTACGAGCTAAAAACAGCTCAGTTGGCTCTGGCAAAATCTAACCTTGAAGAAGCAGAAGAAACTCTGGCTGAAACAAAGGGTGGCGGCGATCCTCTCCAGATAGAGTTAAAGCAGAAAGACCTGGCGGCGGCGCAGGCAAACTTGAGCAAGGCAGAAGCTGAATTAGCCGGATTAAAAGGTGTTATCACTTCAAACGAAGGCGAACTCAAACAATTACAAATTGCAGTCGCGCAAATCTCCCTGGATACGGTGGTTGAGCGGCTTGCTAACGCAATTATAAAATCGCCATGCGATGGCATAGTGACCGCGGTTAATGTCGTTGTTGGCCAGTCGGTTGCTTCCAGTACAGTGGTTGTTGAAATAACAGATCCCTCCGTGATAGAAGTCAGTGCGGTACTGGATGAAATAGATGTCCCCCAGGTCGAAATAGGGCAAAAGGCAGTTATCACCTTAAACAGCTTGTCGGATTTAGAACTTGATGGTGTAGTATCGTCCATTTCTTCAACAAGTAAAAGCCAGTCTGGAGTAGTGACCTATACGGTCACTATCCGTATTACACCTCCTGAAGATGTCCAGTTAAGAGAAGGTATGAGCGCTACGGCTGATATCATAGTTGAAGAAGCGAACAATGTACTTATTGTTCCTGCGCAGTCTGTACTTAGCTCAGGAAACGTTTCTTACGTGGAGGTCATGGTAAATGGGGTGATAGAACAGCAACAGGTATCTCTTGGAATGAGTGATGGTTCATACTACGAGGTTAAAAGTGGATTAATTGCTGGTGACCAGGTTGTTATGCAAAAAACCTCGTCAAGCTCGAGCGCAACAACCCAGCAAAATTCTCAAGGCACCATGTTCCCCGGGGGAGCAACCTTCCCCGGTGGTGGCGGGATTATTATCCGGGAAGACATGCGATGATCGACTTGAAGAATATTATCAAGGATTACAAAGTTGGTGAGATAGAAGTTAAAGTGCTTCATGGCTTGAGTTTCTTTGTTGAACGCGGTGAAATGGTCGCGATCATGGGACCTTCAGGCTGTGGAAAATCTACCCTGATGAATATTATCGGTTGCCTGGATATCCCAACCTCTGGAAGTTATCTGTTGGACGATGTGGAGGTCGCACAGTTAAATGATTCACAACTCGCCGAGCTGCGAAATAAGAAAATCGGCTTCGTCTTCCAGACTTTTAATTTGCTGCCCCGGACGCCGGCGGTAACCAACGTCGAACTCCCGCTGCTTTATGCAAATGCAACTAATCGCACAAAACGAGCGATGGAGGCGTTGGAAAAGGTGGGACTGCAAGATCGCTCTCAGCATAAACCGAGTCAACTCTCCGGCGGTGAACAGCAGCGAGTTGCGATCGCCCGTGCCCTGGTGAATAATCCACAGATTATTCTCGCTGATGAACCGACCGGTAACCTGGATAGTAAAACAAGCTTGGAAATTATCCAGATTATGAAACGTCTGAATAAAGAAGACGGGATTACCGTAGTCATGGTCACGCACGAGCACGATATAGCGATTGAAGCGCAGCGCATTGTTTCGATGCGCGATGGACAGATTATCGGTGAAGAGAAAATCTCCCCTCCAGGACTGAAACAGAAGTCGGTACCCAGAGAATCAACAATATGAATATTATTGAAACCTTGAAGACTTCCCTCAGGTCTATTTTAGCCAACAAGATGCGCTCCTCGCTTACTGTGCTCGGAATCATCATCGGCGTCGCTGCGGTAATTTCTTTAATGTCCATCGGGAGAGGTTCTCAATCCGCGATAACAGCCAATATAGAGTCATTGGGAACGAACCTTCTATTTGTCCGATCTGGTGCAGCAACAGTCAGCGGGGTAAGGCAAGCCCAGGGAAGTATGACCAGTTTAACACTTGATGATGCGGAGGCACTGGCAGACCCATCGCTGGCGCCAGCCGTTAAAGCTGTTGCTCCGCAGGTGCAGACGTTCGCCCAGGTCGTAGCAGGAAGACAGAACGCTTTTACTCAGGTCCTAGGCGTAACGCCAGAATACGAATCCGTGCGTAATTTCCCGGTAGCCGAGGGAAGATTTATCACTGATACCGATGTGAAAAACCGTTCATTGGTTGTAGTCCTCGGCAGCAGCGTGGCAGAGACTTTGTATGGCGATACTTCAGCTATCGGGCAGTCGATAAAAATAAGCGGGAGACAGTTCAAAGTAGTTGGTGTGCTGGAAAGTAAAGGCAGTACCGGTTTCGGCAGCTCGGATGATGTCATCATTGCACCTGTAACTACGGTACAAACACGTCTATACTCTCAGAGAACCACCTCGGGGAGTGAAAGCGTTCAGACAATTAGTGTTCAGGTTACAAGTGCAAAAAATACGGATGCAGCGATTGAGCAAATTACTGCCATTCTGCGTGAGCGTCACAAGATTACAGGCGAAGACGACTTTACTATAAGCAGTCAGCAGGAGACAATCGATACCTTAAAAGAATCGACGCAGGTTTGGGTGCTTTTCCTTGGCGCAATCGCCGGTATATCCCTCCTCGTGGGAGGAATTGGGATTATGAATATTATGCTGGTCTCGGTAACCGAGCGCACCCGGGAAATAGGGATTCGGAAAGCTATTGGCGCGAAAAAGCGCGATATCCTGCTCCAGTTCCTGGTTGAATCTGCAGTATTGAGCCTCGTCGGCGGCGGTATTGGTGTGCTAATAGGCTGGGGTGTCTCCACCCTTGTTTCGGGGATAAATCTTGGCGGAACGGCAATTACGACCGTAATGTCAGCTGACATATTAATCCTTGCGGTCTCTGTGTCGGCGGCAATCGGCATCATATTTGGAATTTATCCGGCATACAGGGCAGCGCGACTTAATCCTATCGAAGCGTTGCGTTACGAATAAGGAGAGGAACTAATGAAACGTTTTGTTATTCTGATTATAGTGGCGGTATTGGTAGGAGGGGCGATTGGCGGCGCATTCATTGGGGGTGTTGCTATCGGTAAAGACCAGGGAAAAGAAGAAGCGACACAGGATTTACAAAGCCGCGTCGGTCAATTTGCAGGCCGTTTCAATCAGGATACGACTGGCGGTACCGACCAATCGTCCGGTTTTACACCGCCTGCAGGGACAGGCACGTTTATCGGGCGCGTAGGAACCATCGGAACAATCGAAAAGATTGAAGGTGATACAATCACGGTTAATACGATGAACGGCAATTCTGTCAAGGTTGTTACCAGCAGCAGTACCACCTTTCAAAAGATGGTTAGCGGTACGCTCGCTGATTTGAAGACAGGTGATAATATTACAGTCTCCGGAGAGACTAAAGATGACGGCACTGTCCAGGCAACGAACGTGTTTATGACGCCGATTATAAATATACAGCAAACGCCTTAAAGCAATGTCAATTTCCGACTCAATAAGATATTTTATGAACTCTGGTTAATTCATATTCTTAAATAAAGGTTGAACCGAAAATCATCATGGTGATACAATAGGCACCTATCAAATTTAAAGGTTGCTTATGAGATACATCGACCCGCAAAAATTTATTAAGGCAAGATTCGCGAATAGAGTTATGCCAAAGTGGCATACCGCCGTTATCTGCTTTCGAGGGCTTAGAAGTTCAGCTGTATTAGTCAATAGACTCCACGCTGTCCCAGTTAACCAGCAGGTTATTTCTGGTATGGACAGTCCTGGTGACCGTCCATATGTCTATGAAACGTGCATAAATGGCACTCCAATTGCAATAGTGGCTGGTTGCTGGTGGGGAGGTCCCCAGACCGCCATGTTAGTAGAGGAGTTTGCTTGCATGGGCGTCGAGTCTATTATCGGATTTGGTTTGGCCGGAAGCATTTCGCGCGATTTGCCGAAATGTGCACATATTGTTGCCTCGAAAGGTCTTGTTACAGACGGAACGAGTAGGGCTTATACCAAAGTTTCGTCGGTGGATGCTGATGACAAGCTACTCAATATATTACTATCGAGCAAATCCAACTATGAAATTGTCCCGGTCAACATTGCCACAGTTGATGCCATATATCAGGAGACAGATATTGCAGTGCAGGAGTGGACAAATCTCGGTGCCCAAGCTATCAACATGGAAACCACACCTCTGTATGCTGCTTCGACTTTCTGTGGCGTGAAGAGCCTGTGGCTTGGATATATCAGCGATTGCCTCGTTGATAATAGGTGGGATGATTGGTGGGGGCTTCCAGAATCGCTTGATGAACAAAGCGCCGATATAACCATCTCCTTGCTCGAGTCGATAGTCTCTAAGCAAAGGTAGTCTAAGAATTCAACTCTGACTCTCGTAGGTTTCTTAGAAAGAATTTCCAATTGATGATCCTACTGGACAGAGTCAAAATCATTTCTCACTATTACGGCAAGTAGCCCAGCTTCTGTCGCACCCGTTGCAGTTGGTCATAGGTTAAAGGGTCGGTTATAAGTTCAGTGTCCCAACCGGATTCGTCACATAGGTCGAACCACTTTACTTCCGCGATGCTGTACCAACTCGCTGCGTCGAGTTCAGGTTCGATACCAGGGCTTGCCTCACCTGTATCTGGTGCGCAAAGATAGGTCTTCCGTGAACGGTAAGTACTTTTTGAGGGATTGGGTTCGTTCAGAAGGAGTGAAACGACCCTGACGTCAAGATTGGTCTCTTCCTTCATTTCCCGGCGGACGCAGTCTTCCTCAGTTTCGTTTGGTTCAATACCACCTCCAGGAAGAATCCAATAGCTCCTTCCGCTTTCATTTTCACGGTGCCTAATCAAAAGAATGCTGTGGTTTCGGACTATGGCACCTTGATATCGCGTGTCTCGGTTTGTCACTCATCTCTCCTGCGCATCTGCCATTATCATTATGCATGTGATTTTAACACAGGAATGGGTTGGCCACTAACTGCGTGGGCAGTCGATTTTGAACAGTCAGTTGGCAAGTAGATGCTTAAATTTCTGCTAGTCGGGCAGAGACAAAAAGCCTCCTTGAAAACCCCCGGGATTCATTTATTTCCCGTTATTACCTACATATCCTTTCCTTCGTCAAACTCGCTACCGTATTGACATCCAATATTGACGGCTTTATACTTTGCCTAGATGGTCTAGGTATTGGCGGTGATATATGCAAAAGCGGCGTGAATTGTTAAAAGGCAGCACTGATTCTCTACTACTTTGCTTACTTAATCAGCAGCCTATGTACGGATATCAGATTATCCGTGAACTCGATGCTAAAAGCCAGGGTTATTTCAGGTATAAAGAAGGCACTCTTTACCCTGCCCTGCACCGATTGGAAAAATCTGGAATGCTTCAGGCTGAATGGCATACCACAACTGGCGGACGCCCAAGGCGTTATTACCATCTCACAAAAAAAGGTCAAGCTATCCTCGTAGAACAGCGTACCGAATGGCTGGATTTCTTCCAGGCAATGAACACGATAATACAACCAGCCGGTATTTGAGGTGACTGATGGACCTCAGAATAGAGTTAGGTCGTTATCTCCGTAACATAAAAGAAAATCTCCATCTCGATCCAACATTGGAGATAGAAATTCTACGCGAGATAGAGACTCACGTTGAGGATGAGTCGGCTGAAATGCGGGAATCCGGTTTGTCTGAAGCAGAGGCTGTAGAGAAGACGATTCATCTGCTTGGTTCGGCGAAGTTGGTCGCACGCCAGATTTACGACGTACACAGCCAGGGAACGTCGCGCCAGGCGCTTTTAGCGGGAATGCCGCATGTTTTTTTTGCGGCCCTGTTTGCTCTTAACTGGTTCACCGGAGTCACATGGGTACCCATTCTGCTCGTAGTTGTTGCTGGCATACTTTTCTACGGGTTGTTCCAAGGCAGACCTACCTGGCTTTTCCCCTGGCTTGGATACGCTTTGTTTCCAGTAGCGGCAGCCGGAGTTTGTCTGCTTTATCTGCCCAAAGGTTGGCCAATGGTTACTCTGATTCTTTACATACCGCTCGTCCTTTGGCTTTGCTGCTTTATCACCATTAAGTTTATTCGCCGAGACTGGCTGTATGCTACCTTAATGCTCGTACCGGTCCCGACGTTTGTGGGTTTGTTCATGGCATCGGAC
This sequence comes from uncultured Dehalococcoidales bacterium, assembly GCA_964354765.1. Lineage (GTDB taxonomy): Bacteria > Chloroflexota > Dehalococcoidia > Dehalococcoidales > Fen-1064 > JAURWL01. The sequence continues at coordinate 6,301 of CAYHBE010000021.1, forward strand.
AGGGGAGTAATTCCTGATTTAAAACTGAGTTTCTTTTATAATTTCGCGCCGTGGAGTGCGCTAACGTTCCTGATGCTCGGGGTGGCTGCGGCTCTTTTTACAAGGCTAAAAAATCGTTGGTTGCGAATTACCGCACTGGCTGCTTCCGGTATTTTGCCGGCTACGATAATCATTCTCGCCAGCAATCGCCTTGGTTTTGGCGCTTTTGTTGGCTTAGCTCTCTTAATGCTGAGCTTTGTCCTGGTACCAGTGTATATTGAACACCGCGTTCATCACGAAGAGTTTACTGCGGCTTCTTAACTTATTCCCGGAGGTTTAATCTGAAAAAAGTAGCCGTTATTACCGATAGTGTAGCTTGTATCACCCGGGAACAAGCTCAGAAATATGGAATTGGCATCATTCCGATCAATATCCTTTTTGAAGGTAAGGTTTATCGAGATTGGGTCGACATTACACCGACCGAAGCGTATCAGTTGTTCCTAAAAAATCCGGATGCGTTCGCCACGTCAGCGCCTGCCCCGGGCGAGTTCCTCGCCGCTTACAAGCAGGCTGCAGCCAGGGCGGAAAGCGTTCTGTGCATCGATGTCTCAGTAAAAATTAGTTCTACCTACAACGTGGCGTTAATGGTTAAAGAATACGCTGCCAAAGAGATTCCCGGGGTCAAGATAGAGGTAATCGACTCTCTGACTGCCGCAGCATCTGAGGGAATGATTGCGCTGGCGGCAGCCCGAGCAGCAGATGCAGGTGCTGACTTGGAACAAGTGATGATAGTCGCTCAGGAAGTGCGCGACCGTGTAAAAATTTATGTTTTATTAGATACTATGAAACATGTGTACCGTTCTGGTAGAGTTCCGAAGATAGCCGCACAAGCAGGCACGGCTTTAAATATCCGTCCGCTTTTTAGTGTTGGAGTGAAAGTCCATCCGGTTGGAATCGTAAGAAGTCGGGAACGTGGTATTGAGTTGATGTTTGAAAAAATGAGGGCAAGAATAGGAACAAGCCCGATTAATGCTGCTGTTATGCATGCTTATGCCCTGGACGCAGCCATCGAATTGAAAGACCGTGTCGCGAAAGAATTTAATTGCCGTGATTTGTGGTTGACAGAATTTAGTCCCGTAATGGGATACGCATGCGGCACAGGAACCTTGGGGGTAGCTTTTTATAATGAGTCTTAATCCATGTTGACCAAACAGGTCGCGGTAGTCACGGACAGCATCGCTTGCATTCCGAAGGAATTACGGGAGCGTTATCAAATTGGTATCATCCCGCTAAATTTTTACGCGAATGGAAATATTTATAGAGACGGCATCGATGTCACTCCATCTGAAGCCTATGAATTATTTCTGAAAGATCCAGACACTTTTAAAACCTCCGGAGCTTCAATTGGTAGCTGCCTTGAAGCTTTCAGGTCTTCAGCAGAACAGGGCAAAGATATACTCTCGGTAACATTATCCTCGAAGCTCAGCGCAATCTATAGTAATGCGGAAGTTGCTGGCAAACAAGTCCAGGAAGAATTCCCAGGAGTGTCTGTCGTGGTTCTGGATTCGACGACAGCCGCTGCAGCAGAAGGACTTGTTGCGCTGGCAGCCTCCAAAGCCGCTAAAAACGGCAGCAATCTTGCCGATGTTATAAGTATTGCTAAACAGGTCCGTGGCAAAGTTAGTATTGTCGCCTACATGGATACTGTCCGTTATATCTACAGGTCCGGGAGAATCCCCAGGATCGCTTCGGTGGCAGGTTCAATGTTGAAAATTAAGCCGATCTTTACTTTTTCCGCCGGCGTACCGCGTTTTATGGGAGCAGTGAGGAGTAAAAAGATCGGTATTGAACGTTTAATCGAGGAAATGCACGAAAAAGTAGGCAATAGTCTGGCACATGTATCTGTAATGCATGTGTACGCTGAAGATGAAGCCGTTAATTTGAAAAAAAGGGTGAGTAACGAATTCAACTGCGCAGAATTGTGGCTGACCGAATTCAGTCCGCTGATGGGATATGCTTGCGGTACAGGCACACTGGGACTCGCTTTCTATCCTGAAGGTTAGCTATCTCCTTCTTACTTACAATAAGGTTCTTATTAACAAATTTTCCGGGATTTTCATACACATTCTTTATATTTTCCTTTTTGTATTACGAACTTTGAATTTCAACATATTCGCGGTTTAATACGGCGTTTCAAAGATTAATGAATTTAATTTAAAAAAGCATCTAGAAAATTAGATAAAAGGTGATATAATATTTAATACTGTGGCAGTCGGAAGCGTCCGCTTGGAGTCTGACATTCTCCGTTTGCTGGGGAACCTGGGACAGTTACCTCAACCGGTGGCGGAACCTTTTTTTATTGCCGTTAGCGGTTTACCCGGAACGGGAAAATCGCATTTGTGCCGAGAACTTGTAAAACTTTTGCCAGCCTTATTAATCGAGAGCGATGCCGTTCGTAAGATGCTATTTAAATCGCCCACCTATTCATTTGAAGAAAGCAGTCACCTTTTTCGGCTTATCCATAAATTGATTGAAATACTACTTTTTAAAAGTATTTCCATAATACTCGACGCTACCAATTTAACGGAGAGAAATCGAGAATACCTTTACAATATCGCCGATCGTCTCAAAGCGAAAATGATCCTGGTTAAAGTAACTGCGCCTTCAGCACTTGCCCGTCAACGACTTATAAAACGGCAATTTGATATTTTGAATAAATCGGATGCCGACGTAGCCGTTTACGAAAAAATGCTGCCGGCAGTGGAAGAAATACATCGCAAACACATCACGGTAAATACAGCGCGAGATATTTCTTCAGCGATCCAAAAAATCACTCGTGAAGCGCTCGGGGGAGTAAAAAAAAGGAGATAAAGGAATGATAAATGGTTTTGCGGGAAAGATTTTAAGAGTAAATCTCTCCACTAGTACATCAACTGTCGAGGAGCCCAAGGAGGAATTTTATCGCAGGTATCTCGGTGGAACTGGATTTATTAGTTACTTTCTGTTGAAAGAATTAAAAGCAGGCATAGATCCTCTGGGGCCTGAAAACAAGCTTATCTTTGCGGGAGGTCCCCTTACCGGTATTCCTGTTTCGGGGACGGGGAGAAATAGTATTGGAGCTAAATCACCTCTTACAGGCGGACAAGGGAACTCTGAGGTTGGTGGTTTCTGGGGGGCTGAACTGAAATTTGCTGGATTCGATGCGATTATTGTCGAGGGAAAATCTCCAGCTCCTGTTTACATCTGGATTGAAGATGGCAAGGTTGAAATCAAGGATGCCGGTCATCTGTGGGGTAAGACCACTAAGGATGTGCAGGATTGGCTGAAACAACAACATGGAACCGGCACTCGTGTTTGTCAGATCGGACCCGCTGGCGAAAATCAGGTACGGATAGCCTGCGTTGTCAACGACATTAATCATACCGCCGGAAGATGTGGGTTGGGTGCGGTAATGGGTTCTAAAAATTTGAGAGCCATCGCCGTCCGAGGACACCAGAAAGTCCCCCTCGCAAACCATGTAGCAGCTACACCGCTTATGCGACGGCTCTTTAATGATATTAAGAACAACCGTGGCGCCCAGGGAATGCATAATATGGGTACAGCTGGCGGAGTAATGGGCTTTAACACGACCAGCAGCCTCCCAACTAGGAATTTTCAATTTGGGCAGTTCGAAGGTGCTGAAAAAATCTCTGGAGCTGCTATCAACCAGACTATCCTTAAAGGACGCGGCGGTTGTTATGCATGTACTGTCAGATGTAAACCCGAGGTCCAGGTCGGAGAACCTTACAACGTCATCCCCGAGTATGGCGGACCGGAATACGAAACCGTTGGCTCGTTGGGTTCTATGTGTGCCGTAGATAACCTCCCTGCGATCGCTAAAGGAAATGCGTTGTGCAGCGCTTACGGACTTGACACGATCGGCACTGGTGACTCGATTGCTTTCGCTATGGAGTGTTTCGAAAAGGGGATTATTACCGAAGCAGACACAGGCGGCATCAAGCTTAATTTCGGGAATGCGGAAGCAATGCTGCAAATGATAGAAATGATCGCTCACCGTAAGGGATTTGGCAACGTTCTGGCTGACGGCGTAGCTCGTGCTTCACAAAAAATTGGTAAAGGTTCCGAACAGTACGCGATGCACGTGAACGGACAGGAAATTCCAATGCATGAACCTCGTTT
>CAYHBE010000022.1:0-10312 GCA_964354765.1 uncultured Dehalococcoidales bacterium
GATATCAAGCCAGGCCGCGAGCCGGTCAAACGCGTAGGGATCAATTTCGGCGCTCCAGGCGACCGGGTTGACAATAACGGCACCCTGTGGCTTGATTACCCAAGCCGCGGCGGCCCATCCCCGGATATACCCATAACCACCTCCCCCAAAAATCCGGAATGGTACTGCCATCACAGCTCGAGAATTGAAAGCGGAGATCTTAAATGGGTGGCTGCTTCCGGTGCGAAAGGAATTAGAAGCGTAACCGTCACCCTGAGCGACAGGCCGTGGAGGATCTGGCCCTATACCGTGCGGCTTTATTTTGCTGAAGATAGTGACCTTAAACCCGGAGAGCGGGTTTTCGATATAGCTATCCAGGGACAGCCAGTACTTCAGGACTTCGACATTGTGCGCGAAACAGGAGCGCCGCACCGCGCCGTTGTGAAAGAGTTCAGGAACATCCTTGCCGGAGAGAAACTAACTGTATCTTTCACTCCCTCCGGGTCAGCCTCAAACAGAAACCCCCTGGTCTCGGGCCTGGAAGTCCTGGCTGAGGAGTGGTGAAAGAAAAACGGATTTTCTATCCTTTTTCCAGAGTTTGTTTTTTAAGACTCTTAGTCATAAGCTCAGGGTAGTCGGTGAATACCCCATCAACGCCCAGGCGGCGTATCCTCTCGATGTCTTTCGGCCTGTCCACAGTGAAGGCAATAACCATAAGCCCAAGTTCGTGGGCCTCTTCCACAAGCTTCCGGTCAATATTCCTGAAGTTCAGATTAAGCGAGAAAGCACGGAGCGCCTTTGCCGCCTTATAGTAATCAGGCGGTAACTTATCATAGAGGAGGCCGATCTTAAGCTCCGGCGAAAGCTCCCGTGCCTTTTTCAGCTCCTCAAAACTGAAAGAGGAAACTATGACCTGCTCATAAGTGAGCCGGCCCTTTCCCACATACTCTTTAATCACCGAAACTGCCGGGACCGCTGTGTCCCGGCCTTTAAGCTCTATATTTATTCCCGCTCCGGTCTTTGAGATAAGGTCGAGCACTTCTCTGAGAAAAGGGATTCGCTCCCCTTTTCCGGCATCGAGAGACCGCAGGTATTCCAGGCTTTGCGATGCGACATATCCCTTGCCGCTAGTAGTTCTCCCTAGTGTATCATCATGGATCACCACCAGCTCGCCCGGTACGGCGTGGATATCGACCTCGATCCATGGCGCACCGAGCTCGAGCGCCCTTTTGACCGCGCGCAGGGTGTTCTCCGGCTCCTGGCCGCTCGCTCCCCGGTGGGCAAAACAGAGCATATCCTTATTCTCTTTATTTTTCATTCTACTGACATGCTCTTTTTTTTTATTCTATTAGCTGCCTGGAAAAGCACTTCCTGCTGCACTCCCTCGCCGAACTGAAAGGCCTTTTTCACTTCGCTTAGATCATTGTTCATGACGCTTACTCGTTCGCATTTGCCATCGAGGCTAAGGAAAGCCTGCATTCCCGGTGCCGGGCTGCATCCCCTGATCAGCGCCCCGCGGACATCTTTGAGGACAAACATCGCCAGACTTCCGGCCGCTTTTTCTCCAGTGGATATGCCATCCGCCTCGAAATCCAGAACATCGTCGCAGACTATCGCTGGCCGAAAATCTTCATTTTCCAGTCCCAGGTCGATATTGGAAAGCCTTAAGCCTTTCACATGACGGCAGTAGAATCCATAGGCCGGAAGGACTCCGAACATCGTAGCCTCGGGATATTCCTCAGCCTTTTCCTCGACCTCCGCCTTAGCCTCTGCCGCTGTCCCTCCGCCTGGGAAAGTGATCCTGATATTACTCAGGGTGACATTTTCTATCGGGTGGCCGGGAAGGCCGGAAATCGGACAGCCGAATTTTTCCACATTGGTGGCGATAATGTTCGAGATTACCACGTTGCGATATGTGCCTATCCCCGGCTTCGCCATATCCTTCCTAAACGGCCGCGCCCTGTTTCCCAGGCGCATGAACAGCGGGACATGAACATTTTTAATGTTGATATTCGAGATAGTGACATTTTCCATGGTGCCGCCGTCCACGATTTCCAGGGCAATGCCGGAAATACCCCGCGGCAGGGCGTAAAAACCCTTCCTGCCATACCAGGAATCGATCACGCAGTTGGTGATCGAAATATTTTTGAATCCTCCGTTCGACTCAGTCCCCATTTTGATTGCGTTACAGCCGCTGCCCAATACGCAATTGGTGATAGTTACATTTTCGGTCGGACTGTCGGCAGTACTTTTAAGGGTAAGAGCGTCATCATCGCTGTTGCCGTAACAATCAGAGATAATCACATTCCGGCAGCAGTCGATATCGATCATATCGTTATTGTAAGTGCTGTGGTTGTAAACATGTATGCCGCGAATAGTGACAAATTCGCAGTTCAGGTAGTGCTGCATCCATAAAGGGGAGTTCTGCAAATGGATGCCTTCAATGTTCACATGTTTACAACTGACAAAACGAATCACATCCGGGCGGTTTCCATAGGGTTTCCAGGGAAAGGCGTGGCCCTGGCCATCGATTGTGCCTTTGCCGGTAATGGCTATCTCCTTTTGGTTCTCGGCATAGATCAGGGCCTGGCTGACATACGTGTCAGTGTATGACCGGAACTGGGGAATGTTCTTCGGATAATCGGTCGTATCGGTGCTGCCGAGAAGGACAGCATTTGCTTCAAGGGAGAGAGTGACAAAGTCCTTAAGAAAGATCGTGCCGCTGAGGTATTTTCCCGGAGGGAAATAGACGGTTCCACCTCCGGCTCTGTTGGCCTCATCAACAGCTTTCTGAATTGCCTGGGTATCTTTGACCTTGCCGTCACCTGCGGCTCCGAAATCCCGAACGCTGAAGAGCGTCTCTTGAACTTTAGCAGATGTGGCATCCAAGACGACGAAGCTGATAATAAAAGACAAGATCAATGTCTGGAATATTTTAGGCATTTTTTCTCCTTGATATTAAGTAAGTTTGCTTCAATTTGCATGGAGTACTTTTTAAGCAATATTAAATAGACAAGGTTGCCAGGCTAGTGATCAATGTTATAACATATAATCTATGGAACAAGCAAGTTATTAAGATGTATTTAATATCAGATCACCGTATTTTTTGAAAAGTACGAAATTTAAATGCATTAAAGAATTTTTTCTGAAAGATAAATTCTACCTCATATATTCGCAGGATTATAGCCCTAATTGCAGGAGAATAAAATAAAATGAAGACTTTTACAACAACAATTCTTCTTTTTTTTATTGCTATTACTTGTCTTATTAATTGCAACAAAAAAACGATAAAGGAATCACCGCGCATTGAGCAGGCCCCAACAAAAACAAACATTTCCAAATCTTTCTCAAAATCAGAAATTAAAAAGAAGAGGCTTACTCCTGGGATGATTGAAAAAATGAATCCTGATAAAACATATTCCTATACCATATACAAAAATGGTAACCTGGCGGAGGATAAAGTTGTAGTATGGGACAGTACTGTGGTAGTATGGGACAGTACTGATGAAGTAAAATTTGGTGTGACTTATTGGGTGGGCAGGGATCAAGAAGAAAAATTCTTTGAAAAATTCATTGCTGCTTGTAAAACTAAAGAAGCAAAAGAATTTATAGAAAAATTGAAAGACCAAAGAGCAAAAAGTATCCGTAGATATTATTAGAATTAGAATATATACACGTGCCTGAAATACGTAAGGGCGAGGCAAACAACCTCGCCCTTACATTTTCAATACCTAATTCTGTAACCAATAGTTGAGATTTTTCTTCCATCATAAAGAAGAAACAGCATTTCAGACGCGGGCAGACATTTTCCGGCACGATATGCAACTCTTCTACATCAAGATCGAACCCTTGGATATGCTTTCTTAACTGCTTGTAGAGACTGAAGGTCAGGCGATAGTGAAAAAACTGACCGCCCTCTCCTTTCTACCCCGCCCCCGGCTTTCCAGTCTTATCAATTACACTTACGGATAACTTGGTTTCTTATCGGCTCGATGATGGAAAGGATCTTCTTTACATCTTTTGTTTTGAGCTTGCCGTTGTTTGTCTTCAGTAAAGCTTGAATGGGATTTAAGACTTCTTCGCGTTCACTTTTATTGAATATATCCTCGAAATACTTATCGCCGACGAAAATGGCCTCCACTTTTGCGAATCCCCCCAAACTTTGCTCAAGCTCATTGAATAGATCGATCATATTTTTCCCGCTAAGGTCTTCGTTCAGCGACAACTTGCAGACAACGTAAAGGCCTTCGACTATTGTGCCGTAATACTCATCCACCACAACTTCCAGAAATTCCGGTTTTTCCCTGGCCACCTCGAGGATACCCGTAACCTGCGTTCTTATGTTTGTGACAAATACATCCCGCAGGTTCGCATTCGAGGGGTCATCAAGCATTCCCTTCAAATCTTTCGCCGGCAGCATGGCCACACCAAACTCGCCGTGTAAAGCAAGCTTTTTCATTGTCTTTAAATATCCGGACTCCCAAGATTCCATGACTTCATTCATTTTGTCGAAAAGCATAGCGTAGTTGGTATCGAAGATATATATCCCAAGCAGCTGACGCAGTTCCTCCTTGCTTTTGCAGTCCAGAATGTCCGAAACCGGTACTGTGAGGCTTTTCTGGAAGCTCAGGTCGGCATTTTTGATATGTTCCAATTTCCCCGTCATTTCAAGATCTTTGGGAATTGTCCCGAGAAACTGATCCACGAATTGATTGATTTTTGCTGTCTTGTCCTCTTCTGCCCTTACCAGAGCTGAAACCGGCAAGATAAACGCCGCCGCAAGTATCATATAAAGTACGCGTCTCAACATTTCGGGCCTCCTATTGACCATGAGGTTGTTGTGGTTTTGATTCTCAATCACAAAATAAAACAACCATTTTCCCCTTTGCCTTTTGCTTGAGCAAATATACAACATTTTCCCGGATATAAAAGACTTTTCCAAAATCCCGCTTTTCATCTGTAGGAAATAAAGTCAAGCAGGGTTCCAACGCTTGAACTTCTTCATTACTAGACCACCCGCATTCATTATTTTAGCAGTCAAATTTTTTAAATTAAGTAAGAAATAGAGCAATGTATAGAGAACGACGAATTGGAACCATAAAACCGCCACATTGAACGGCAGCGTGGGTATGTGGCTGGAACCGATCTTCTTTTCAGCAGCCATGAAATGCGCTTTCCCACACTTCGATTCCGGCTCCTGGCAAATCGGGTAGATTATCTGAACGAGCCTGTCGCCGGAGATGCGCACTTTTTCCCATGTAAGCTTGTTCAAAGCCAATCTTTCGATATCCTTGTTGAAGTGACGGCGCATGAGTTCATTATATCCTTCCCTGCCCAACTCCTCCCTAAGCTTGTTTTCTGAGGAAGATTTGTTCTCGGCCGCTTGTTTGTAAATCAAGCGGTAATGCTCGATGGCCTTTTTCAAAAATTCCCTGGTCCTATTGCGAACTTCTCTCGAATAAACGGCCGGGGTTAAATCACCCGGATTAATTCCGGAAAGAAGACCGGTGCGTTTTTCCAGTATGCGTACTTCGTTGGCGAGTACGGCAAGCTTTTGAGCGATTTCCACTTGTCGGGTTTCGATTTCCGTCTCCAGCAGCGGGAAATCCGCCAGTGACTGCATCTCTGGAATGTGGTTATTTATAATGTAATCGCACTGGTTGACAGTGTTGTCGTCATTCAGGAAATGGCGCATGAAGCGGTTGGAAGTGTACTGCTCGACTGCCAGTGCCTCATAACCCCAGCGTGAAGGCATGATGTTTGCCACTAGTGGAGTGTTCCGGTTCCCGGCCTGCTTGTGGATCAAATCATCGAACGGGATCACCGCCCCGCCGAGCATCATCTGCGGCACAAGCAGCATCGGAATGAGGATGTATATTGTAACCGCGGACTCGAACGTCGCTGAAATGATAAGTCCAATCACGCAGGAGACCATTGCGCAGGAGAAAAGCACCTGCCAGGTTTGCCAGAACATGTCCGGAACCTGGAGGATGGAGTTGGCCACCGCTGTATACAAGGCCATCTGTACCGCCGAAACAATTGCTAGGTACATGGTCTTGGAAGCGATGTAAGCAGGCCAGCTCAGATTGAGAAACCCTTCACGCACCAGTATCTTCCGGTCGCGGTTTATCTCCTCGGCGCTGACACTCAGGCCCAGAAAGAGGGCCACTATGACACTGATAAAAAAGTAAACACCGAGGTTTTCGTTTTCCTCAAAGACATAACTGATGCCGCGGGAGCCGCGCGAAAGAAGTGCGGTAAACAGCGCCAGCAGCGGTGGCTCTAACAGGTTTATCAACATGTACGAGCGGTTGTTCAGGCGTCCTTTGAAATTACGCTGAAAAAAAACTTTCAATTGCCCAAACCATCCTGGACGCCACAGCCTTCTCTCTATTGCGCCTTCATCACCACCGTCGCATGCTTCGGGCTTTTCTCCCTTTTCGCTTTGTTCGAGGTACATTTTGTGCCATTGCTCTGGTGAAATTTGGCGTTCCTTCGAATAGCACCCCGATTCTTCCACTTTTTTCAGCTCGACTATCTCAAAAAGCTGCTCGGGATTTAAATTGCCGCACCGAGGACAGGCGTAGTCTTCCGAACCGGCTAGATTGATGGCCTTACGGAAATAGACGATAGCGTCAAGCGGGTTGCCGTCATAGATAGGCCGCCCTCCTTGGTCGAGTACCCAGAGTTTGTCAAACATCTTAAATATTCGCGACGAGGGCTGGTGGATTACTACAATAACCAGCTTCCCCTTGGTCGCCTGGGCCTTGAGCAAAGCCATAACATTTTCCGAGTCAGATGAGGAAAGTCCGGAAGTCGGCTCGTCCACAAACAGGATTGCCGGCTCACGTATCAGTTCCATTGCAATGTTCAGGCGCTTGCGCTGGCCCCCGCTGATAGTCTTGTCCAGAGGTGAACCAACTTTGAGATCCCGAGTGTGCATCTGCTGAAGTTCATCAAGCATTACCTCGACACGCCGGGTACGCTCTTCTAAATCCAGGTTCGCCATGCAGAGCGAGGTATTGTAGTACAGATTATCGAATACAGTTAACTCCTCAAATAAAAGATCGTCTTGCGGCACGTAGCCGATAACCCCCTCGAGCCTGGATGATTCAGCGTGCAAATCAACGTCATTGATCAGAACCCGACCGGAATCGGGACACAACTGGCCGTTGAGGATACTCAAAAGAGTGGACTTGCCTGATCCGCTGACACCCACAACACCTAAAAGAATGCCCCCTGTTACGCAAAAACTGAAATTATGCAAACCGTTCTCACTGCCGGAATAGCGGAATTCCAGGTTGTGGCCGCGAAAAACCTGCTTGAGGCCGGCCTTGGCCTCACTCGAAAAATGTGCGGTTACTTCAGAAAAGTAAATCTGCGTTCCCTGGCCATCACGTATAATGACTCCAGGCTGAAGAATATGTAAAGTACCCGCCGACATCTGCACAGAATTTAATGAAATAGTGCTTTCGTCTGTGGCAGTGATATAAAAAATCCCAACATCACTCAAGCGCAGGACGCTAAATTTCCCTCTGAATTCAGGCCTGACAAGAGAATGGAAAATTCCGTCTTCCGGAACTTTGTCCCGTTCAAGGATGAGGAAGTTGGCAGTCAGACGGCACTTATCGAATGGAGCCTCGATAATTGTGAAAATTTCCGCCAACTGCTCCTGACTGATGCGGAATATTTCCGCGATCACCTCCAACAGTTCCAGATCTTTTCTCTCCAAGCCCCCCGCCACAGCAAGTTCGATGTAACGAATCAGCAGATTATATTGCTCATACCGCGTTATTTTAGGCTTTAAGTGAACAGCAATATCGGCAGTCATATCTGACTGTGTGCGAGGCGAGAAATCTTTCCTGTTGAGATAAATGGCCAGCACATGGTCAAACGCTTTGAGGTAAATAAGGGGGGATATTATGTGGAGGTTCTCGATCAGATAAAGCTCAATGATCTTTCTTGCCTTAGCCCTGATTTTCTGGTCAAGTAATGATGTCTGGATAGCAAAAAGATTCAATATTGCATTAAGAAGAATCTCGTTCATTTAGTGAGATGCTCACCAAAAAAGGTCAATCATTTCATCTGCCTTGCGTACACGCAGGGACAGCTCACAAGCCATGAAGCGTAAAAGTTTCACACTCAAATGGGGGAAATTATCGAGGAGCCTGACACCGTCAAAGGCAAAAAGCTCCGCTTTGGAGGCAGCAATAGCAGTTGCCGAACGTGGCTGACCGTCCAAAACTGCCATTTCGCCAAATACTTTGCCTGGTTTGAGTCTCGCCAGCTCCCTGCCGCTTTTTTCCCTGCGGATTAAAATTTCTCCTGAAAGAATAGCATAAAATTGTAAACCGATATCACTTTCCCGAAAAATAACCTCACCCTCTCCGTAACAAATCTGTTCAGCGCATAAAAGAAGTAAAGAAATTTCTTCATGGGTGAAATTTGAAAAGAAGTAGTATCCAGAAAGATTTTCAATTTCTTTTTTTGGTCTTAAGATTCCAGTTTCCGGAATTTTTTTCGACATGAGAACCCTTGTGGTTTCGGCTAAGTGCAAAAACTTGAAAAAGTTATCTTAACCATACAAGTTTAGTTGCTTTTTTGTCAATATATTTTTCGGTTCTAACAGGAGTTATGCTCCTGAGCTTACTCCCATTCAGGAGTACAAGTCATAATCAAAGTTTCATCTATGCTTCTATTTTATCCCTAGAATTTTTCAAACTCAAGAGAATAATACTCAAACAATCAATAGCGCCTTGATCAACTGCGTTCCGGCTACGCTTCCGCCCTGGTTATCAGGCTATATCCATCAGGATAAAATCTCTTTTAATTATTGGGCTAAAGTTATCCGATATGTTCTGAAGGGATACAGTGGGCGTTTTGGACTGATATTTCTTGAACCTCGCTATAACACAGATTATACTAAGCTATACAATTTCAACCAATTTTAATATCCCTCCTTGGCAAGCAATGAAACAACAGCGCAAATTAGCCGCGATCATGTTCACCGACATTGTGGGCTACTCCGCCCTGATGTCTAAGGACGAAAAAAAAGCACGGCAGGACCTGGAAAAGCACCGCCATATTCTGAAATTATTGGTTGAGCAGTTTAACGGTGAATGGCTCCAGGTGGTCGGCGACGGCACGCTTTCGAGCTTTGTCAGTGTGGTGAACGCGGTGGCTTGTGCCCTGGAAATCCAGCATTCACTGATAAGAGAACTCGAACTCGAACTTCGTATCGGTATTCATCTCGGGGATGTGGTGTTTGAAGAAGGCGAGGTATATGGGGATGGAGTGAATGTGGCTTCCAGGCTCGAGCCCCTGGCTGCGCCCGGCGGTATCTGTATTTCCGAGAGGGTATATAACGAAATTCGAAACAAACCGGATATGAAAGCTGTGTTCGTGGGCGAAAAGACCCTGAAAAATGTCGATCTTCCCATGAGAATCTATGCACTGGCCGGAAAAGGTCTCCCCGTCATTTCAGCCAAAGCATTCCTTGCCGAAAAACCTTCCAAGATAAAATCGGTGCCCTCGATCGCTGTGATGCCTTTTACCGACATGAGCCCAGGCAAAGAAGAGGAGTATTTCTGCGACGGCATGGCGGAAGAAATTATTAACACCCTTGCACACGTGGAAGGTTTGCACGTCGTTGCCCGCACCTCGAGTTTCGCGTTCAAGGATAGGAGCGAGGATATCCGCGAGATCGGCAGGAAACTGAACGTGGAAAAGCTGCTGGAAGGCAGCGTGCGCAAATCCGGCAACCGTCTGCGCATCACCTTACAGTTGATTAACGTGGAGGACGGCTACCATCTCTGGTCGGAGCGCTATGACCGCGAGATAGAAGATGTGTTTGCTATCCAGGATGAAATCGCCCTGACGATAGTGGAAGAGTTAAGGGTCAAGCTTTTGAACAAGGAACAAATATCGATTGTCAAACGCCATACCGAGGATCTCGAGGCTTATAAGCTGTATTTGATGGGCCGCTATTACTGGGGAAAACGCTCCGAAGAGGGGTTGAAAAAAGGACTCGAATATTTCCGACAAGCGATCGACAAGGACCCGAGCTACGCCCTGGGTTATGTCGGGATTGCCGACTCTTACAACGCTTTGTGTTTCTGGAGCTTCCTTTCTCCAAAGGATGCTTTCCCCAAAGCAAAGGCAGCAGCAAAGAGGGCCCTGGAAATCAATGACAAGCTCGCCGAGGCTCACGCCTCGCTGGCCTTTGTTCGCTTTTCCTATGATTGGGATTGGCCTGCCGCCGAAAGTGAGTTCAAACAGGCTCTTGAGCTTAATCCAAATTCTGCGCCGACTCGGCAGTACTATGCCGAATATT
>CAYHBE010000023.1:0-10247 GCA_964354765.1 uncultured Dehalococcoidales bacterium
TGATTTGATCAAAAAAACGGATACCGATTCGGATGATGAAATATTGCTGGAAGTAGAACCGGCAGTCGAAGATCTCGAACCAGAAGAACCAGCGCAGGTTATCGATGAAACCTATGAGCAGGATGTTGGCGATGATCCCGTACGGGTCTACCTTCATGAGATCGGAAGGGTGCACCTTCTTACCGCGCAGGATGAAAAAAAAATTGCCCGCCGGATAGAGGTGGGAAAGCGGGTCTCTCGAGTGAAAAGCATCCTAGAAAAGCAGGGAAAACACGCTTCTGCCAGCCATGTATTCCTGGAGATCATCAGCGAGCTAGGCTTATCATGGGAGATAATACGGAGACTACAGGAATATGTCGGTATTCCGAACGATACATTATTTCGACATACAATCACTGATGAGAGATTTAGAGCAGCGATCGACGGTGTAATCGATCAGGTTATGGTACAAGGTATTGCCGATAAGCTAGGTCTGGCGATACAACCAGTTGAGTCCCGCCTCATTGCACTTTCGGTAGATAGTGCGTTGCTTCCAGAAACGGTTTTAAAAGTTATCGGTCGTAAAATATCTCTCGCGAATATACCCAACCTTGTGCTAGATGCCAGTTTTATCAGTAGACTTGAGACGTATGAAACTGAATTGAGTGCGTATCTCTATCGATTACAAAAAGAGGAAAAAATTGCGAGAGATAACCTTGCTGAGGCTAATCTACGTCTTGTGGTTAGTGTCGCCAAGAAAAATTTGGGACGTGGCTTATCTTTACTTGACCTGATACAGGAAGGAAACCTGGGCTTGATACGGGCAGTTGAAAAGTTCAATCCGCATAAAGGTTTTAAGTTCTCTACCTATGCGACCTGGTGGATTCGGCAAGCCATTACCCGTTCCATTGCTGACCAGGCACGTACAATTCGCGTCCCGGTCCATATGATAGAAAGCATTAACAAGTTGCTGAGAACAAGCCGCAAACTTACACAGGAATACGGACGGGACCCAACTGCGGATGAAATCGGAGAACAGCTTGACCTTTCACCTGAAAAAGTACGCGAAATCATAAAAATTGCCCAATTACCCATATCCCTGGAATTACCCATGGGAGAGGAAGCTGATAGTCACCTTGGCGATTTTATCGAGGACCGTAACGCAATACAGCCTGTGGACAGCGCTTCTAAGCAGTTACTGAAGGACCAGATCAGCGAGGTTCTTTCCACACTGACCCCGAGAGAGCAGCGGGTATTGCAGTTGAGGTTTGGTTTGGAAGACGGCAGAAGCCGAACGCTTGAAGAAGTTGGACTCGAGTTCCACGTAACACGCGAGCGTATTCGACAAATAGAAGCAAAAGCCCTCCGGAAGATGCGTCATCCCAGCCGCAGCCGGAAACTGCGTGACTACCTCGACTGAATAATGGACTCCTGAAGCTGCTAAAGCTTTTTCACAGGATGTCATCGCTAATAGTTCTTTGTTAACCGTGATACTGGAACTCAGTTGATACCATATGCCATGGAAGAGCGTCGTTCGCGTTAGTTTTATTGACAAGCCTGTTCTTTTTCCTCTAAAAGATGATCGACCTTCACCAGCATTTATGTTTTATCTTTCAGAGTGTTATAATTTGCTTCTAGCAAAGGAAAACAGGCTGGGTTTGTAAGATAAGGAGAGTAATGGTGAAGGAGATTGTCAGTCAATTAGACGCCATTTTTAAACCGAAAGCTATTGCGGTGATTGGAGCCTCGAATAATCCCGGAAAATGGGGATACCGGATGATGCATAATGCCCTTGCATCCGGTTACCGCGGACCAATTTATCCTATCAACCCCAGCGAAAAAGAAGTTTTAGGCGTACCTGTTTATCCAAGTGTAGTGGATATCGCTAGTGACGTTGATATGGCAGTTATTGTGGTTCCTGCGGCTGTTGCTCCTAAAGCAATGAGCGACTGCGCTGCTAAAGGTATAAAAGGTGCGGTAATCATTACCGCTGGTTTTGCAGAGACGGGTAATGAAGGGCAGGCTCTTCAGGAGGAAGTCCTGAAAATTGCACAGAGAGCCGGCATACGTTTCGTAGGACCCAATGGTAACGGTATTTATTCATCGGCAGTTTCGCTTAGTCTCACTTTCGATCCTCCTCCGAGAAAAGGGCAGATTGCCTTTATTTCGCAGAGCGGCACCTTTGGTGGAATGCTCGCACAAATAGCCATGTCAAAGGGTTACGGATTAAGTAAATTCGTCAGCATTGGTAACCAGGCTGACCTTAAAGCCGCTGATTACCTTGAGTATCTCGCCGAGGATGAAGATACAGGAGTCATAGTTTT
The DNA here is from genome assembly GCA_964354765.1 of uncultured Dehalococcoidales bacterium. Classification (GTDB taxonomy): domain Bacteria; phylum Chloroflexota; class Dehalococcoidia; order Dehalococcoidales; family Fen-1064; genus JAURWL01. Next base: position 2,304 of record CAYHBE010000023.1, read on the forward strand.
CTACATGGAGGGATTTAAGGATGGACGCCGCTTCTTCCAACTGGCAAGGGATATCGTTCGGAGGAAACCAATCATCATTTATAAATCGGGAAGAACAGAAGCAGCTGCCCGAGCCACGATGTCACACACGAGTTCTATTGCCGGTTCGGACGCTGTTTTCGATGCGATGTGCCGGCAGGTCGGTATTATCCGTGCCACCGAGACTGTTCAGATATTCGATATGGCCGAAGCTCTCATCCATCTTCCGATACCCCCGGGCAACCGGGTAGCGATAATCGGCAGCGGTGGACAGGGAGTAGTGGTCTCGGACAATTGCGAAATGTTAGGTCTAAAAGTGCCTGCATTGGATATGGAAACGAGGCTGCGGTTGAAGCAAGCGTTACCGCCGCATGCTCCTGTTCCATCCAACCCGGTCGATTTCGCCGGCGGGAACCGCTCAGCAGAAGACGAAGCGAAAATAGTAGATGCACTTGCGCAAATTGAATATATCGACGGCATTATAGCCAATGCTCCAAGTTTCCGTGGAGGGGGAGGTGATACAGGGGAAAGTGCGCGAAGTGGGATAGCAGGCGCGGAGATGCTGGCAGCAATCCCTCGGAAATATGGTAAACCTGTGGTGACCTTGCGATTTAGCGGGGGTGGAGGTGGGAGGGGTGGTAGAGGCGGGGATGTTTTAGGATACATTATCAGAGATGCTGGAATCCCTACTTATGATACTCCAGAACAATGCGTGCGTGCGATGTGGGTGCTGATGGAGTATGCACGGATCAGAAAAAGATTAGAAGAGTAGATAGTATGTCTTTCGATTTTATCCTGAAAACTCCGTTTGAATTTTAGTGAATAGTATTTGTTTCGTATTTCGAGTTTCGGGTTTCGGATTTATTATGTACCAATATCTCGTCGTGAAAAAGAAGGAATCGCCGCGGCAAAGAACAAGATGACCAGCCCGATGAGCACCAGCATATGGCCCGGATCGATACCGTTTTTCAAGATATTAGGCTCTATAAAATGATAGAAAGGTGAAAGGAATCGGTAGTCTTTTAGTCCTTCGACAATACTTCCCAGTGCATACAGTATATATGTTAATACCGCCAGACCACCGGAAATCCCCAGGCACATAGCGCGGTTCCCTTTCAAACATCCAAGCAATAACGCAAGCGAACCGAAAACCAATCCCAGCACCGCCGTGCCCAATGTAGCTTCAGCTAATTTTATCAAATCTAGGTCTACATCTATCACCGTAAGGCTGATTGCCATCCCTACCCAGAACACAAAGGCTAAAATGATCAAGCTTAATGTCATGACACCAAATTTTTCCACTACTACCCGCCATCTGGGTACTGGACTGGTTAACAAGAAATCGAGGGTGCCTTTTTCCTCTTCGCCGGCAATTGCACCGGTCCCGAACCCGATACCAAATATGAGCATAAGCAGTGGGACCATGAAAGAAAATAGCTCTGTATTAAAATAACCTAGCGGTGACGTGTAATCGAGAATTTCGCCGCCGGTAAACATTTCCATGATTCCTTCGGGCAATTCATTCAAATACATCTGTATCGATTCCATCTTGCTAATACTCGGATAAAAACCAGTCCAGATTGCGGCAATAGCTACCAAACCGATGCCCCAGAATAGCAAAGGCCGGAATTGGTCGCGAAGTGTTTTCAAAAAGACATTCTTAAGCATGCGGATTACCTCCGCCGTAATAAGTCAGGAACACTTCTTCAAGGCTTGGCTCGTGGCTAACAATATTAACCACTTCATAATGGGCAGCGGTCTTGATCAGTGCATCCAGCGAACCAACAACGATGCATTTCAAATTACTGTCTGATACGACTACATCCCTGACACCTGAGATTGACGTAAAACTCTCTTGCGGGACTTTCCATGCAAAATGAATTTCTAACCTGCGCACTGCTCGTGATTTCAAGGTTTCGACGGTCTCGACAGCGGCTAACTTACCAGCCCTGATAATACCAACTCGATCGCAAACTCTTTCCACTTCAGGGAGGATGTGCGATGAGAGGAATACAGTGCGCCCGTCATTTCTGGCTTCTTCAATCAGCCGGTAAAACTCCTGCTGCATCAGCGGGTCCAGCCCGATAGTCGGCTCATCGAGGATTATTAGCTGCGGCTTGTGCATAAACGCCTGAATTAAGCCGAGTTTCTGCCGGTTTCCATGAGAAAGTGTTTTGATATGCCTTGTTAAATCACAGTCCATTCGCTTGGCAAGTTCAAAAGCGTAACTTAAATCAACACCACCCCTCAAGCTGGAGACATACTGTAAAAGCTGATGTCCGGTGAGATTACCGTACATCGATAATTCGCCTGGCAAGTATCCGATGCGGCGCCGCGTTTCAACGCTGCCCGTACGACTGTCAAATCCAAAGAGGCTAGCCGAACCAGTGGATGGTCGAATAAAATCGAGCAGGATTCGGATTGTTGTGGTCTTGCCGGCACCGTTCGGCCCGAGGTAACCAAAGATTTCACCCTTTCTCACCTCGAGGTTGATAGCCTCAATACCACGCTGCTTGCCGTAGTATTTTGTGAGGTTGCTGGTGCTCACGACAAGATCATGATTTTTCATTATTGTAAACCTTCGTCCTATTCTATATAATACTTGACACGCATGCAATCCTACCCAGGTATGAGAAAAACCTTCTTTTTTCCTTCGAAAGGATGATTTTCTTGGATGTTATTTGTGATAAGGTTAACAACAATGCCGTGGGAAACATTCAGGTAATCTAAAGCTCAGGAGAATTCTATGGCTGAAGCATATCTAGTAGCAAAAGACCTATACAAGAGATTTAACGATCATAAAGCCGTCAATGGCGTTTCTTTTACGATCGCGAAAAACGAAATATTCGGACTATTGGGACCTAACGGCGCTGGGAAGACGACTACTATACGTATGATGTCGACTGTTCTGATTCCAGATGCAGGAGAAGTCACAATCGGAGGATTTTCCACCCGCCAGCAGCCTGATAAAGTCCGCAGTCTGATCGGGGTCTGCCCTCAGGAACTGGCACTTTACGAAGAGCTTTCAGCTTTAGACAACCTTACCTTCTTCGGTAGATTAGTTGGTCTAGACGGTAGGGAAACTAAAGCTCAGGCTATGGCGAACCTGACTTTAATGGGACTGGAAGAACGGGCAAAAGGTAAAGTCTCCAAGTTCTCTGGCGGAATGAAACGCCGCATAAATCTGGCGATTGCACTCATGGGACATCCTCATTTGCTCTTTCTCGATGAACCAACCGTGGGTATTGATCCGCAGTCGAGAAATAACATATTTGAGACGATACAGTCCTTGCGGAAAAATGGTATGACCGTTCTCTATACTACACATTACATGGAAGAAGCCGACCGTCTGTGTGACCGCATCGCCATCATGGATGGAGGAAAAATCATCGCTATCGACACTCCTCGTGCTCTAAAAACCAAGCTCGGGGATCCGGATAAAGTAACTCTCGAGGATGTATTTCTGAAACTTACCGGACGGAGCCTCCGCGATTAATTATGAAAAGAGCATTTATTATCGCCCTGCGTGAACTAAAAACCTATCTCCAAGATAAAGGAGACCTTGCATTCAGCCTTCTCCTGCCTATTGCTACCTTCGCGTTGATTTACGGAGCTTTTGGCGGACAGGGACTTTTCCATGGTACCGCGTATGTTGTCAACGAAGATGAAAACGGCGTCTACGGGAAGCAATTAGTAGCGGACATAGAGTCAGAGGAAAGCCTGGATTTAGAAATGCTATCGCTCACCGATGCCCAACGCAAGTTAGATCGTTCCGATATCAATATGGTGTTTTATATACCGACTGGATTTTCAGACAAATTACGCACAGGGCAGCAGGCTGAGCTGATCTTTATGCAGAGAGGAAACGGCGGCCAAGAAGGACAGATTGTCGCCAGCATTATCCGTGGGATTGTGAGTAAACTAAACCAGGAATTCCAGGTGAGGGGGCAGGTAGAACAGGCGCTCAGCGGGCAGGAAATTCCACCGGGAAAAATTACAGATACCACCTGGCAATTCCTTGAGCGAGAGCAGCAATACCCGCTGTTGGGGATACAAGAAACAACGATTGGCACCGCACCGAATCCGGTCAATCAATTCCTGCCGGGGATTATCACGATGTATGTCCTTTTCGCAATCAGCCTTGGCGCAGCAACCATCGTTGAAGAGCGGCGCATCGGGACACTAGAACGCTTGCTTACAACCCCGCTGACTGCTGGAGAGCTCTTTTTCGGTAAATTGTTAGCAAGCGTATCCAGGGGCTTCATTCAGACTTTTATTTTGCTGGCTCTTTCTTATGTAGTGTTTCAGATCTTTACACCTCTTTCTTTTCTGACCTGTCTGCTAATTGCTTTTATTTTTGCAATGGCTGGTAGTGCCATCGGGCTTATTATTGCCTCCGTGGCTCGTACACAAGACACGGCAACGTGGATTGGGGTGACAGTGACTTTGAGTATGACGATGCTTGGCGGGACGTTCTTTACGATTTCGAAAGGAACATTCCTGTACACGTTGAGCAAGATCATATCCATTAATGCTTATGCCAATGATGCCCTGAAAAAAATAATCAGCGAAGGTGGAACAATTGCTGATGTCTGGCTGGAATTGGTCGTTATAACCGGCGTATTTGTGGTAGGGCTTGTGATCAGCCGCTTGCTATTTAAAGTCATTCCTCAGGGTAAATAACGTGAAACAATTAAAAAATATCTGGTATCTTACCGTTAAAGACCTGAAAGTCTTTACAGCCGACCGCGGCGCGTTGTTCTTTTCTATCCTCTTCCCGTTCCTATTCATCGTCCTCTTTAATTTTGTGATGGCTGGAGTGGGCAGCGAGGACAGTCGACTGCAAATTCGACTGGTTACTCGTGAGCCGGCGACCGGTATAAGCAATCAGATTATAGCTGCCCTCGAAACGAAAGATGTATCTAAACTGGGTCCTGGTGAACCGGAAATTATATGGCTTAAAGATTACGCACAGGCGCAAAAAGACGTCGAGGATAAAAAAATCACCGGTTTTGTTGCCTTCCCAGAGAATTTTACAGAAGCCGTCTTGATGGGTTACGGCACGAACCTGGAAGTCGTTTACAATCCCACGAATACGCAGGCAATCGCCGCGCTAGATGGAATGGCACGGAGCATAGCCTCTGCAGTGGGCACGCAGCAGGTGGTGAACAATACAGTTATCGGCATCCTGGTCGAGCAGGAATTATATCAACCTGGCACTATCGGCGATTTAGCACAGACCATTCGGGAGCTGCTTACCGGTCAATTGGGAAATGCTGTAGGACCTCCGGCTATTACATTCAATACTGAAAAAGTGGGCGATGTTAAATCTATCAATCCGGCAAACTTCGTGATTCCCGGTTACCTGGTGATGTTTGTGTTTATGACAGCTTCCTTCGCCGCGGCACAGATTACCAAGGAACGCCAGAAGCATACATTGGAAAGGTTAATGTCAACATCAGCGAGCCGGACTTCTATCCTGGGCGGCATTTATTCGGGCACAGTTTTTAAAGGTTTAATGCAGATAGTGATTTTCTGGGGGATAGGAATCCTGGTCTTCAAAATGGACCTTGGGATTGCGCCGGCGGCTGTTTTTATTATTTCGATCTTAATGATGTTGATGGCATCGGCGTTTGGCGTCATGTTATCGACAATCGTGAAGACGGAACGGAGTGCTTCTTCGATAGGGGTGCTGGCATCACTTATCATGGCACCGTTAGGAGGCTGCTGGTGGCCTCTTTTCATCACTCCGCAGTGGTATCAATTCGTAGCTAAGATAACGCCTCATGCGTGGGCAACGACTGCTTTCAACAAACTGCTCGTCTTTGGGGCTGATTTCGATGCTGTCGTACCGGAGATGCTGGTGCTGATTGCTTTTGGAGTTGTCTTCGGAGTAATTGCCATTCTCAAGTTCGGAACAGAAGCCGAGTAGCTTCTCATTAACCTTTGTGTACGGCTAGCTTACGGTTGTAAGGAATTTCCAAATCGAGTACTTCGTATCAATCAAGATAAACTTCACATGTCTCTTCTAGTAACCTTTTAGACTATATGAGATTGCCACCTCCCGATCCTTTCGGACCTCGTAAAGATTTTTGTCACGTACCTCTTTAAAACGCTAACCTGATGACTTAAAATAAGGCTAGCTCTTTTAAACAATGGAGCCTGAAAAATGCCAACACCTTTTCTTTACAACGAAGACCTCAAGGAATATGATTTCGGACCGGGTCACCCTTTCAGGGGTGACCGATACGAGATTTTTCCTAAATTTCTAGCAGAACATGTCAAACCTGACGACAGATATTTTTTCTTAAAATCCGATCCTGCGACTGAAGAGGATCTGCGCTTAATTTGCGATCCAGCCTATATCGAGTTCACTACAAAATACTTTCGCACCGCAAACCTGGGACAGCCGACCGATGACAGCGCATTCTTCCGTTACCACACCATGGACAACTTTCCTCGTGGACGTCCGGGAAAACTCGAAGAAGCGGCAAGAATCGTTATCGGGGAAGCAAAACGCGCCGTCGACTTGGTGCAGTCGGGAAAGCATCAGAAGGTTATAGCAATTGGGGGTGGACTTCACCACGCCAAGCGAGGATCTGGAGAAGGTTTTTGCCTCTACAACGACGTAGCATTCACAGGTAAGTATTTGCTTGAGAAATACGGTTTAGAGCGGATTTTAATTCTAGATACTGACGCCCATGCGGGCAATGGCACCGCCGAATATTTCTTCTTTGAATCCCGCGTTCTTTTTATTGACATCCACCAGGACCCGCGCACTATTTATCCCGGAACCGGATTTGTGCATGAAATTGGCTCGGGTGAAGGGAAGGGAAAGACTGTTAATATACCGCTACCTTCAGGCGCTGGCGATGCCTCGTATAGAGCCGTTTTTGAAGAAATTATCGAACCACTAACTGCTGAATTTCAGCCTCAAATTATTGTGCGCAACGGCGGCTCCGACCCACATTTCAACGATGAACTGACTAACCTTGGCTTAACAGTCGATGGATTTCGCATGATCGGAGAAAAAGTCAGGGAGATGGCTGAGATTTGCAACGGTAAAGAAATCGACCTTATTGCATCTGGTTATAATCGGGATGTCCTACCATATGTCTGGCTGGCACTGGTTGGGGGTCTTCTTGACTGGGACGCCCAGGTAAAGGAGCCGGTGCGCGTCCCGGCAATGTTGGGCGATGATGACCAATTAATAGATGTGAAGCGCGTGATCGAGGACGTCAAGAAATACCTGAAACCTTACTGGAAAAGCTTCTGACCCCACCACTTGCATAGATTCTACTTAGATTTCAACGATGGTTATTTTAAACGATAACCTTGCATCATTACACAACAATATTGTCAGTTTGACTGGTTCCGTTTTATACTACAAATGACGATGAGCAAGATATTGATAGTTGAAGATGACCGCAATCTCCTGGAAACCATTAAATACAACCTGCTTAAAGAGGGCTACGAAACTTTGGTTTCTGTCGATGGGGCTGAAGCTCTAGATATTGCAGGCCAACAAAAACCGGACTTGATTATTCTTGATATTATGTTACCGAAAATCGATGGTTTCGAAGTTTGCCGGATTCTGCGTAAAAAAATGAGCATTCCTATTATCATGTTAACAGCTCGTGCTGATGAAACAGATCGAATAATCGGGTTAGATACAGGTGCCGATGATTATATGACCAAACCTTTTAGTATCAGAGAGTTACTGGCACGGATACGAGCTCTATTACGTCGAGCTAAGATGACAGAAACAAAGGTTCCAGAAGGGCAACAAAATCTTACCTTGAGCGACATTACCATTGATCCGAACCGCCACCTTGTCACGGTGAAAGAGCTCCCGCTTGAATTGACTGCAAAAGAATATGATCTGTTAGTATTTTTAGTAAAAAATCAAGGTTACGTGTTTAGCCG
>CAYHBE010000024.1:0-10225 GCA_964354765.1 uncultured Dehalococcoidales bacterium
CTTCTTTGGTTGTAAAAAACGGATCGAATATACGGTTCAAATTATCCTGTGGGATCCCGGGTCCATCATCTGCAAATGTAACTCTAACCGTCCGCCCAATTTTTTCTGTAGTAATCGTCATTAATCCGCGTCGGTGAGCTTCAGTCATGAAAAACTCAGCGTTGATTATTATGTTTAAAAAGACCTGTTGAACCTGAAAATAGTCGAGCATCATTTCGGGAATATCTGAAGCGAGATTTTTAATAACCTCAATGTTGTTAACTTTTTGTTCATAAGCCCTTAATTTTAAGACATCTTCTATAAGGTTGTTTATCTTTGTTGGCTGCTTTACAGCAGCATGTTTACGAGCGAAAGTCAATAAGTTTTTCACAATACTCGCCGCTCTTTGAGCTTCGCTATTAATCAACCCCAGGTCTTCTTTTATCGCAATTGGTATCTCTCCTTCCATGAGCAATTGGGAGAAACCTATAACACTCGTGAGTGGGTTATTTAGCTCATGAGCCACGCCAGAGGCAAGTTCACCCACCGAAGCCAGGCGGTCGGTAAGCATCAACTGTTGTTCCATCTGCTTACGCTCAGAAATATCGCGCGTAATATGAACAGTACCTTTTATATCTCCATTTTCGTTATACATCGGGGATGTGGTTACTTCTATAGACGTTCCTAAAAACGGTTCAAAATACTCTGCTCTTGCAGGTTTGCCTGTCTTAAGAGTCTGTCGATGAGGACAATCGGAATGAGGATAATCCCTGTTCAAGAGTTCATAACACTTTTTCCCAAGTAGTTGTTGCGGTTCCATCTTTAAAGCATTCGCATAAGCCATGTTGACTCGCATAATTTTGTAATCAACGTCAATAATAGCCACTATGTCAGTAAGAGAATCGAAAGTTACTCTCCATTCTCTTGCGGCTTGCTCCAATCGTTTCTCTGATTTTTTCTGCTCTGTGATGTCCACCGTGATACCCCTCAAACCCACCTTTTTCCCGTCTCTAACGATGGCTGAGGCGTAGACAAGTTCGGGGAAAATAGTGCCGTCTTTTTTGAGTCCGGTATACTCTACGCCGTTCAAAATCTCACCTTGCATTATTCTACGGGTATTGATCATCGCGTTTTCTCTCTCAGCAGGCATCACATTATCAAGGTAATTTATCGGTGTAGTGTCAAGACGCGAATAGCCATAAAGCTTCATTGTCGCTTCATTTGAGTAGGTTATTATGCCGTTTTCATTAGTTTCCCAGACTGCCACCGGTAACAACATCGCCAGTTCCCTAAATCGAGCGCGACTTTCACGGATCTCTTCTTCAGCTTTCTTACGCTGTGTAATATTGCGAATGAAGTTTAAGACGAGGATTGTTTCTTTTTCTTTAATTGGAGTTGCAGTCATTTCAACCCATAATAGACTTCCGTCTTTTCTCTTTAGCTCAAACTCATCAGGACCTGTGGACATGCCCCTCGCATTTAGGGCAATCAATTTGGTGGCTCTTGAGATATCGCTTGAATTCAGAAGGTTTAGGAATAGGAAACTTTGGCCTAGTAACTCTTCCTTTTTGTATCCTAGAATCTCCTCAGCTACGTGGTTACCATATAGGAAAGTGCCTGTTAAGTCGTAAATACATACACCATCAGGAGCATTTTCCAGATAAGTTTTCAAATTTATTTCGCTGTCTCGTAATTCCGCTTCTGCACGTTTGCGTTTTGTAACATCTCTAAGGATTGCTATATCGCATACTACTTGTTGGTCTCGTATCAAAGCGCGGGCATTCACTTCAACTATTACCGGCGTACCGTCTTTGTTGACCATTGTTATTTCATACGGTTGAATTACCTGACCTGCCATTCGGTGTTTAAAGTTTTTCGCTAAAAACGCAAGGCTTTCTTCGGTAATGATCTTTGTCAATAATGTAAATTTTTTATTTACCAGGTTCTCGCGATCGTAACCCAGCATCTCTTTTAATTTTCCATTTACATCGGTTACTTCGCCCCGGGTATTTAGAAGTACAATCACGTCATTGGCACACTCGAAAACAGCCTGGTAATTCTGGCCGTTTTCCGTCCTATGTACCTCTGGCTGTTTTAATTGTAATGAAGCTGCATTGTCTTCTAATTCAAAGATGCGCTTTCTTAAGATCTTATTTTCTTTCAGAGCATCTTCCCTGGTTATTTCAGCTCTTACCATTTTCCCCTCTGCTGAAAGAGTCTTCGACATTAATTTTTTCTGCTTCGTTACGAATCTTGTTTAAATCATCCTCTGTGAATAAGCGCCATCCCCTGCGATCTTTGTAATATTTCTCAAGAATGCCTGCTTGCAGCCAACGGAATAGAGTCGCGCGACTGATACCCGTCTTTTTACACGCTTCCGACGTCTTGTAATATACCTGTCCATTGATCTCTAAAGGCATGGAATCATCTCCGAAAAATGAACATATTGATACATGTTGAGACTATTAAACCATTGTTAAAAAGGAAGGTGAATCACCCGATACGGCTATATAGCGTAGTACTTTAGTTAGGCTAAACAGAATGTAAGAGAATTCGTAGACTAAAAAGTTGGCAAGCGGATTCATGGGTAGTTGGTTTTGATAGGCATAGATTGTAATACGGGAGATTCTGAAGAGTGCAATAATTCAATAAAAGTGGTCTGGAATATTATTCAAGTGGTGATGCGCCAGTTGTGTGTATATACGTTCATTCGCGAGCCGCGTACGAACCCAACGAGCGTGATACCGAGTTCATCCGCGAGTTTGACGCCGGAACTGGTCGGTGCTGATTTGGAGATTAGTATTGGTACTTTACGCCTGGCGATCTTAATGATTATTTCTGAAGACACTCTACCGCTCGTTAGAACAACATGATCATTTACGTTAATGCCTTTATCCAAACACTGCCCGAATATTTTATCAATCGCATTGTGCCGCCCGATATCTTCACTGAAGAGCATGATTTCTCGATTATTACACAGTGCCGCGCTGTGCACTCCACCTGTGGTTCGAAAAATGAGCGACCGGTGCTGAAATGCTTTCATCAGTTCAAAGACTTCCGCAGCTTTAATATTAAGGTTCGATTTTATGCTCTCGAGCCCTGAATCAGCGACACTATAAAACGAAGCTCCGCGCCCGCAGCCCGGGGTAATAATACGTTTAAAAATAGTATCGCTGTCTGTATTTTCGATATCTGGTGTTTCTACCCGGACAACACCTTTTCCTTCGTCAATAATTATCTGCTTGATATCTTCTTTATTTTTCAGGAGTCCTTCTGAAAAAAGGAAGCCGATGGCTAAATATTTGAGATCGGCAGGGGAGCACAACAGGGTTACCAATTCCTGCCCGTTAAATATTATTGTCAGCGGAAATTCCCTGACAATGATGTCTTCTGCCTCTTGCTTTTCAAATGCGTTGACACGCTGAATAGGGACTTTTTCTACCGCACCGGGAGGCAGGTCTTCGGTTTCGATTGGAATCTCTTCTTTCATTTTATTTTTCTTTCGAGTTTTTCTCTAAAGCATCGTAGAATGCTCTCCAGAATGGATCGACGATAGGATGTTTCAAAGCCTTTTCTTTACCGCCTTCTACGAGCACCATTCCCTCATCCTCTTTTGTTAACTCGCCAACAATTGACGATTTTATTCCTTTACGCGTCAGGGCTTTGACAACATCTTCCGCATATTTCGGACGGCAGGTGATTATTAGCGTCCCTTCACTAATCGAAGCATATGGGTCAATACCAAACAACTTACATATTTCTATGACACCTTCGGTAACAACAATCTTTTCCTTTTCTATCGTGACACCTAATCCTGCTGCTTGGGCAACTTCATATAATCCCCCCCAGATACCGCACTCAGTGGCATCATGCAGCGAGCTTACGCCTTTTTCCCGCACTCCAACCGAAATAGCGGTCAGCGCATCTTCAACTACGGACATCATATAGAAAATCTTTTGTGACCTTTCACTAAAGGCACGTCCAAACTGCTTCTCTATCAATTGTGGGAACATCGTCGTAAAGATACCTGTCGCCTCAATCGCCGGACCTTTGGTGATAATGATTTTGTCACCGACTTCTGCAAATCTAGGCGTCACATACTCCGTCAACTCTCCGACACCCACCATGGTCGCACCACCGACCATCGGATAATTACAATTTTCATAACGGGCAGTATGCCCTGTAATCACTGAAATCCCCATTTTTTGGCACTCTTTGTGTATGATATCCCAGGAAATTTCAAGCTGTTTCTTTGTCATCGTCATCGGCAGGTTCAAATCGATCGATAGATACCTTGGACGCAGGCCGCTGGTGACAGAGTCAGAAGCAATGATATGTATCGCAAACCAGGCTGCCCTTTCCCAACCGTATTCTGGCACAATAAAAACCGGATCAGTCGTAAATGAAACTGCCTTATTACCAATTTCAACGATGCCGACATCTACCCCGTGCTGAGGTCCAACCAAAATGCTATCGCTTCTTGCTCCGAGGCGGGGGAAGATAACCTCTGAAAATATGGCAGGTGAAATCTTGCCGATTTCCGGCATTTCAGCTGGTTCGCTCAATTTGTCTCCTATTAATGTTTTTTAGCTAACGGCGAAATGGAACGCAACCGTGATACAATGGTGGGTAATTTTTCCATAACGTATTTAATATCATTTTCAGTAGACCATTTCCCGAGCGAGAAGCGCAGAGAACTACGGGCTATTTCCGGGCTAAGCCCCATTGCCAACAGTACATGAGAAGCTTCCATGCTCTCCGAAGAACAAGCGGATCCAGTGGCAGCGCAGATATTCGCCAGGTCGAGGTTTAAACAAATCGCTTCGCCTTCAACGAAATCAAAGTTAATGTTCACGTTATTAGGCAAACGCTGAGTTGGATGTCCGTTAAGGCGTGTGCTTTCCGTTTCCTCAAGTATGTATTTTATTAATATATCGCGCAATCTGCTGAGGCGATTGGCTTCCTCAACCATTTCTATTTGAGCGAGTTCAGCGGCTTTCCCGAAGCCGACGATTCCCGGCACATTTTCTGTCCCGGCTCGCATTTGCTTTTCTTGTCCTCCGCCATGGATAAGCGGCTCAATTTTTGCACCAGAACGTAAGAATAAAGCACCGATACCCTTTGGACCATACAATTTATGGGCAGAAATAGACAGCATATCAACGCCGAGATTATTAACGCTAACCGGGATGTGTCCCGTTGATTGGACTGCGTCAGTGTGCAAATAAACGCCAGCAGCCTTCGAAATTTTTGCTATTTCGGTGATGGGTTCAATAGAACCCACTTCATTGTTGGCATGCATTACGGAAATTAATATTGTTCTGGGAGTAATCGCTTTCCTAACTGAATCAGGGTCGACCATTCCAAAACCATCAACAGGGAGATATGTGACATAAAAACCCTTCTCTTCCAGGTATTTGCATGTCTCCAGCACAGCATGATGTTCTATGGTGCTGGTGATGATATGTTTACCGCGCTTCTGATTAGCGTAGGCAACACCCATTAGCGCCCAGTTGTCGGCTTCGGTCCCACCGCTGGTGAAATATATGTCGTTAGTATTCGCACCAATAAGGGCAGCTATTTTGCCTCGGGCTTCTTCAACCGCTGAACGAGCTTCCAGTCCGCACGCGTGTATGCTTGACGGATTTCCCCAGACCTCGGATAGATAAGGGGTCATCGCCAATATTACTTCCGGGTGTACTGGTGTTGTCGCAGCATAATCCAGATAGACCCGCTTCACGGTACTCCCTCTTTTAGTATGTTGTTAAGGCGATCCAGGACTCCAGGTGTTCTCGTAAGCAAGCGTCAGGTCGGCTTTGTTCATCAATATCTTACCATCAACTGTCTCATAAGGTACAGAGGCTTTCGGATAATTGACACAGGCTCCTCTGACTCCTGCACCATCCAATGCTTTGAACGACGTCCCGCAGGAATCGCAAACCAGGATCTCCTTAACGAGTGAGTAACTTATTGAGCGGCAAGGCGGACAAATATCAGCACGGACGTAGGTTTTACCACCAAATGTATAAGCCATAAAATAGGCTTTTCCTTTATCCAATGCCACTTCAAAATGCGTGTTGATCTTCGTTTGAACCAGGTCCAATGGTAATGTAATGGTGGTATCGACAATCTCAGGTGTGATCCAAGTAGGAGAAATAATTGATTTAGGAACTGAAGTCTCGTTAGATGAACCGGATGTTTTAGGCGGCAAGTTTATTTGATTTCCTGCGTTAGCTGAACATCCTGCGAGAATAACAACTACGGTTATAAGAGTAGCGATAGCTAATAATGCAATAAATTTTGTTTTCATTTCATCACACCTTCTTCCCTATTTTCACCTTGTTGACTACTTGCCCGTCCTGTAGAGATATGATCTCGTCCGAATTTGCAGCGATTTCTGGATTATGGGTAACCATAATAACAGTGTGTCCTTCCCGGTTCAGTTCCGTGAACAGAGCAATAATTTCATCCCCCGTTTTTTTATCCATGTTGCCCGTCGGTTCATCAGCTAGAATCAATGAAGGTGATGTAACAAGCGCTCTGGCAATTGCTACCCGCTGCTGTTCTCCACCACTTAATTCGGAAGGTTTATGGTGTAAACGTTTTTCAAGGCCTACTTTCTTTAATAGAGTGCTAGCTTTTTCATGTTTCCCATTTTTACCACGAAAAACCAGCGGCAAAAGTACGTTCTCTAAGGCTGTTAATGACGGAATTAAATGGTATTGCTGGAATACGTAGGCGATTTTTTCCCGGCGTACTTTCACAAGCGCATTTTCGTCCTGCAAATCTAATCGTTCGCCATCGAGTACTATTTCACCTTCCGTTAATCTCTCCAGACCTCCGATAATGTTGAGTAACGTAGATTTGCCACTGCCCGATTGACCCATTATCGATACAAATCCACCATCTTCAACATGCAAACAAATGTCTTTCAAGGCGACAACTTTTGTTGCGCCCTCTCCGTACACTTTTGTTACATTCCGTATTTCAAGCATCCAATACTCCTTAAAGGGTGCGGAAAGCTTCAGCTATTTTTATACGCGTCGCTCTAATTGCAGGATATACGGTGGCAATACCAGCCACCGCAATCGATAATCCCAAGGCTACGAGCACGAATTCCGGCAGGAAACTTATTGAAACATCTTCAAATATAATTGGACCAATTGCATAAGCCAAGGCAGTACCACCAAGATAACCCAAAATCCCACCAAGCATCCCGATTAACACTGCTTCGAGCATGAAGATTAATATTATTTGGCTTGTTGACGCACCGACAGCTCGCATCACTCCGATGTCTTTTGTTCTTTCGTGGACAGAGGTCATCATTGTATTCACGACGCCAAAAATACCAATAATCAACGTAATTCCAGCCAGCGCAATCATCATCCTGTTTACCTTGGCTACCAGGTCCATTTCGCTGTTGGCAATCTGTTTAACTGCCAATGCTTTAACACCAGTGATATTCCGATGGATCTCTGAAGCGATCAATTCTACCGGACAAGCATTGCATAAAGCGCGTACATCGATTGTTGAGATAAGGCCTTCTTTGGCATAAGCGGATTGCAAACCTGGAAGCATCGTCATGATTTGGTAGTCTTCGGTTCCGCCAGTTTCTTCTAACAAGCCAATAACGTTAAAAACAGTACCATTCAAATTAATTTCGTCCCCGAGCTTAAATTTTAACAACTCCGCTGTAATCGAACCGATAAGCGCCTGGTTTTCATCATCCAGGTATTTACCTTCTTTTACTGCCCACCAGTTTTTTATAGCCAGTTCAGGCTGCGGATCTATTCCCGCAACTATCACGGGGATACCGCGTACATCTGCATTTACGTAAAGCCTGGGAGCGACCGTAGCAATCGGCCGTCCGTCATCAGCGATCTTAATAGCCTGGCGAATTTCACCGTCGGTTATTTCCTGGACACGCGTAATCACTGTTTCAGGGATATAATTTTCACCAACCGACACTGTTCCAAGACTTAGACTTCCAAGTCCGGCTCTAATACTGTTCACCTCGGGTATAATCGTAAGGTTAGCACCGTATTTTTCCAGCTGATTGTATATTTTGTTTTCTCCGGCGTGAGCGATTGTTAACACGCCAACTACAGTCATCGTACCAATCAGCACACCGAACGCAGCATAGAGTACACGGCGTTTCCGTCTTAAGATATCCTTGAGAACAATCTGATAAAGTTTCATCCACTCGTTACCCTGTATATCCGCAGGCACCATTAAATAAAGGTATTGTCTACTTTTATCATAATATTACTAATGTTTAAATTAACAGAATCGAAAAACCGTGTCAATAGACAAAAGTCACATACCAGTACAAATCTGATTTAAAAATTTCTCATAATACCACACTATTTGCTATGATAATATTCGGTTTATAGACACAACTGAGTTTCAGGATTAGCTTTATTGGATCTTATTACAATATTTTTAATTGCCCTGGGATTGGCGGCCGACTGCTTTGCGGTATCTTTGAGCACAAGCATTTCTAATCGAAATCATTCAATGCTGCAAGTTACCAAGGTATCATTTTCCTTTGGATTTTTTCAGTCTTTGATGCTGGCCCTTGGATGGCTTGCAGGAACCACGATAGTTGATTTGATTTCCAGTTTCGATCACTGGCTGGCTTTTGGACTGCTGGCTTTCGTTGGCGGTAAGATGCTCTGGGAGGCTTTTCATGAGAAGGAAGATGAAAAACCAGCTGACATTAGCCGGGGTCTGCTTCTACTGACGCTCTCGATCGCGACGAGCCTGGATTCGCTGGCTGTTGGGCTAGCTTTTGCTTTCGAGGATATCAATCTTTGGATCGCAGCGCCTGTTGTAGGAGTTACCTCGCTTGTTATTTCAGCTATCGGATTCCTCATAGGCACCAAAGTCGGCGACATATTTGGGAAACGCGCTGAAATCATCGGGGGCTTAATCCTTATAGGAATTGGTATACGGATCCTATCGGAACACCTGCTATAATAATTAATAAAAATCAAGTAACCAGCTACAAACAAATTCCAATTTTCAAATTCAAAATATGAAGATTCCTGATTTTATTAAACTTCCCCGCGCCGTTGCGATTGACCTTGATGGTACGCTATTAAATAACAAGTTACAAATTTCGGTAAGAAATACAAACGCTATTAAAGCATGTCATAAAACCAATATTCCAATAATCATTGCCTCAGCAAGGGCAGAGCGCGCCATCCGCAGACTCTCTTCCACCGATGTTCTGGATAGATGCTCGCTGGTTCCTTCAAATGGCGCCATCATTAAAGGTGTTGCACCGCTATCAGGTTTTTTCAAGCAGAAGATTGCTCCCGGTGTGGTTAGAAAGATTGTAGATCTTGTACGAAGCTATAATCCAGACGTGCGAATTACTATTGAGATAGAAGGCTTTGAATTTGGAACTGATTGGAAATGGGACCCGGTATCCCTATGGGAAATAAATTCTGCCACACCAGACATGGTCATCTCGATTGATGAAGCCATTATGAGAGAACCAATGAAAGTATCTGTAAATGGCTTAGGTAAGAATTTGACAGGATTGATTGAAGTTTTAAGAAAAAAATTATTAAACCAAGTTGCCGTTATACCCTCAGAAAATAATACTTTTCTAAATATCGTCGATGCTGTTGTTTCAAAACCAAAGGCAATACGCAAATTATTAGAACCTGCTGGTATTTCTCTCAGCGAAGTACTTGCTTTCGGGGACGACCTACCTGATCTTGATATGTTGAAAGAATGTGGTATATCTGTCGCAATGGCAAACGCGTTTCCAGAAGTAAAAGCTGTGTGTAAATACCAGACCACCAGCAACGATGATGACGGGGTGGCATTAGTATTGGAAAAGATGCTGCAACAAATACAGGTTAAAAGTTAAAAATCAAAAGTCAAAATTATTGAAAACTCAAAACTGACCGCTGATATCTGAACGCTGTTCGCTCGAATTGACTTTGTTTCAGATTATTAGATATAATAATTGACTGTGCACTCTTAACAACTATCAGCACTCAGCTATCGGGTGTCAGGCTCAAACAAAAAAGACTGATAGCTAGCAGCTTTATTTATCCGATATTCTGCCCGAGTGGCGCAAGGGCAGCGCAACCGACTTGTAATCGGTAGGTTAGTGGGTTCGATTCCCCTCTCGGGCTGGGAGAAAGCGGTCGCCGGCAGACGCTTGCGGGGAGGGGTGCCGGAGTGGTTAATCGGAACAGTCTGTAAAACTGTCGCCCTGACGGGCTAC
>CAYHBE010000025.1:0-10081 GCA_964354765.1 uncultured Dehalococcoidales bacterium
GAGCCGTCGTTAACGAAGTTTGCCAACCAATTTCAAATAAGCTCGATAGATTTTTTTTAAGATACCACGGTGTCTCTGCTGGTGTCTCAACATCTTGTCACCAGTGTGAGTTGTTGGTACCTCCTCGAAATGATTCGACGGGGACATAATGCTTTTATCTCCGAACACCTATTCATTATAGCATAGCTTCCATATGCCATTTGGGTACAGCTCAACATCTGCAACGTTACTATTCAGTTGGAAAATCTGCTAAGATATACACGGTTTCATTGAAAAAAGATAATGGAGGGCTTGAGGATGAAGGAAGTTGTAATCGTCAGCGGTGTTCGGACGCCTAATGGGGCATATTGCGGAATGTTGAGAGAAATTCCAGTTGAAAAATTGGCTGCGCTGGTGCTAAACGATGTCGTAAACAAAGTAAACATTAAACCTCAAGAGGTGGATGAGGTTATTCTTTCTCAATCTTATGCTAATGGCGAATCGCCTAACCTGGCGCGTTTAGCATTACTTGTCGCCGGATGGCCGGTAGAGATACCGGGATTTACGCTTGATAGACGCTGCTGCTCTGGTTTGCAGGCTATCTGGTCGGCAGCGATGCAGATTCAAACAGACAATGCCGAAATAGTTGTTGCCGGTGGCGCCGAGAGTATGAGCCGTGCCGAGTTTTATGTACCCGGGGACCAGATTAAGTGGGGAGTAGGTGGTAAGACCGACCCCAAGTGGGGAGCCATGCCGCGCCAGCACGGCAGCACGGCACTCTGGGGTATACCATTTTATGATAGGATCCAGCGCGGTCGACCTATGCACCAGCCAATCGACCGTTTCGGTGAACTGAATTCGATGATGACTTGGGCGGAAACCGCTGCGAAAAACGAAGGTATTACCCGTGAGGAAGCCGATAAATGGTCGCTCCGCTCTCACCAGCGGGCGGTCGCAGCCATGGAAGGCGGCAAATTTAAAGAAGAAGTTACGCCTGTTCCTGTTCAGGAACGAGGCAAAGAAACACTTTTAACCGCTGACGAATCACCGCGAAAGGATACAAGCCTGGAAGCGTTGGCAAGATTGCGGACTGTTTACCCGGGTGGTATCTGCACTGCCGGCAATTCCTCGACAGAAAACGACGGCGCCTCTGCTCTTGTATTGATGGATGCAGAAAAAGCTAAAGCAAAAGGTCTAAAACCCCTGGCTTACCTGGTTGGTTTTGGTATCGCTGGAGCTGACCCCACCCTCACATACCCGGCGGTGCCGGTCGCCGTAAATAAAGCTCTTAAAAAGGCTGGTCTTTCCATTAACGATATCGACTTGATAGAAGTCCAGGAAGCTTTTGCCGCACAGCTTCTAGCCGACGTGAAAATGATGGGACTTAAGCCGGAAGATGCTGATAATAAGGTCAATGTAAATGGCAGCGGTATTTCATTGGGTCATCCTATTGGGGCAACCGGCGCGATGCGTATGGTAACACTAGTCCATGAAATGCAGAGGCGTAATTCTCGTTATGGCTTGCTGACCATTTGCGGTGGCGGTGGACTGGGGATAGCAGGAGTAGTGGAAAGAAGGGCTTAGTCTTGGATTGTTAATTTGGAGCGGAAGTTTATGAGGGCACCGCCCTCTTAAACTTTATTCGTCTTCACTTAAGGGAAAGAGGTTAGGAGATGGGGCGCTGTGCTCAGAAACCTATAAAAAGTGTAAGACAACACTAGCCTATATAACTCCGATCAATGATTCAGCGGCATCAGTATGCTCTGATAGACTAATAACTTATTTTAACAAACTGAAGCGTTAACACAATTTACTGCGAATAAGACACACTACCACGCTGCTAATTCAGATATTAGAAGCTAGATATTCTTCTATCGGGACCCTTTAGTTGCTGCGGTGGCTGCATTCCGCTCCGCTTTTTCTCCAAGCTTGCGTTCCTTTCCATTGAACAGGCGGACAATGTTGGCGCGGTGCGTGTAGATGATCATTCCCGTGCCCACGAATGCATATAAGAGATATTCGATAGGCAAACCACTGACAATTGTCAACGGAATCACAATTGCATAAGTACCTACAACACCGGCGATTGAACCAAGAGAAACAAACAGGGTAGATGCTGCGCCGAGGAACAGGATTTCTCCGCCTAAAATTGCAACCATCGGAAAGAGAGCTGCCCACCCTCCGAAGAATGTAGCTACTCCGCTTCCTCCTCTGAACTTTAGGAAGATCGACCAGTTGTGTCCCGCGACAGCTGCCAGTCCAGCCAGTACCTGCCCGAGCAGTGGTCCGAATCCGAAACTACCGATTGCTACATAGGTTTTTCCGATAATTAGCCCTGCGAGCAATACTGCTGCGGCTCCTTTCAGAATATCACATAATCCGGACAGGATAGCCACTTTTCTACCAGCGCTTCTCAGAACATTAGTTGCTCCTACCTTACCACTACCCCATTCTCGGACATCTATGTCGGCTAATCTTTTTGCTAAAATAAGACCGAATGGAATGGAACCCAGTAAATATCCAATAATCATAGACGCCAGGTATCTGGCAATCATTGTTGCAATCATGAGTTACCTCCTGAACTGAAAACCAGGTTTATAGGCGTGCCAATAAACCCGAAAGTTAGCCGTAACTGATTTTCAAGATACCGTTTGTAGGAAAAATGAACGAGTCTTGTATCATTGACACGGAACGTAAACACCGGTGGATTTGTGTTCGTTTGGGATCCCCCCCTGATAACGAGCTGACGAGCCCCTTTTCTAGGTGGTGGATGGGATGCTAGCGCTTGTTTTAGCACGCTGCTAACTTCTGTAGCGGAACAGTGTTTCAAGCGTTCTTCGTGTACCTGGAAAACCATCGGCATTACCTCGTTAAGTCCCTGTCCGGTTAAGGCGGAAATGAAGACGACGGGTGCGTAATCGATAAATTTAAAGCTCTCCCTTATAGCTTCGATGTAAGGCTCTGTTTTTTTATCTTTAACTAGGTCCCACTTATTCACAACCAGGATTACACTTTTTAATGCCTGCTGGATATAACCGGCGATATGAGTGTCCTGGGCGGTAACTAGTTCGGTAGCATCAAGGAGAAGCAAGGCAACATCGCACCGGTCGATTGCCCGGAAGGAGCGCATCACGCTGTATCTTTCTACCCCCACTTCTATCTGTCCCCGCCGCCGGATACCAGCGGTATCAATAAGTAACACATTTTTGCCCTCGATGTCAATATTCGTATCTATTGTGTCGCGGGTTGTGCCAGGTACGCTGCTGACAATACTCCGCTCTTTACCCAATAGCTTGTTCAATAGGGCGGACTTCCCGACGTTAGGCCTGCCGACAATCGCTATCTTCATTATTTCCGGTTCGCGAATCATTGGAGGTAAAGCAGGCAAAATCTGGACGATTCTATCCAGCAATTCTCCAGTGTTTCGAGCATGATAAGCGCTAATCGGTATCGGGTCATCGAATCCAAGTTGATAAAACTCCGTAGCGTTTGCTTCGAGCATATCGTTATCTGCTTTATTCACCACCAGGATAGCAGGTTTTTGAGTGCGTCTGAGCATATCCGCGATTTCAAAGTCGGCAGGCATTAAACCATCCTGAATGCTGGTGACGAAAATAATTACATCCGCTTCCTCGATAGCAGCATTAACCTGGTGACGGACACCTCGCTCCATTTCTGTTTCTGGTCCTATCTCAAGGCCGCCAGTATCCACCACTGTAAACTCTTTCTCCTGCCAGGTGACATCAGCGAAAACCCGGTCGCGTGTGGTTCCGGGCATATCCTGCACAATAGATATTCGCTTGCCTGCCAGCCGGTTAAGTAAAGTCGATTTACCTACGTTCTGACGGCCAATAATAGCAACAATCGGTTTTCCCACACTGACTCCAATATATGTACGTCAAACAGTTGAATAACAGGAATTAATAAATACTGTCCCGGTTACGCGACCAAAAACTTTTTTAAGACAGCCTTTTGGGCGTGCAAACGGTTCTCCGCCTGGTCGAACACCACCGAATGTTTACTATCTAATAAACCTTTCGCTACCTCCTCGCCGTGGTGAGCGGGGAGGGGATGCATTACAATCACATTTTTATTTGCTAAGGTCAGTAATTTATTATTTATCTGGTAGCCTGCAAAAGCTTTGCGCCGTATTTTAGTCTCAGCTTCCTGCCCCATACTTGTCCATGTATCAGTGTAGGTAATATCGGCGTTTTCTATGACCTCATTGGGCTTTTCAGAGCACACGATATTTGAACCGGAGACTTTAGCGTATTTCCGTGCTTTTGTTAGTACGGTCTGCTGAACAGAGTAGCCTTTTGGTGAAGCTATCCTGAAATTTAGCCCGACCATTGCACAGGCGAGCATCAAAGAGTGGGCACAATTGTTGCCATCGCCAATGTATGCCAGTGTCAGTCCTTTGAGCTTGCCCTTGTGTTCCTGAATTGTCTGCAGGTCGGCTAGAGCCTGGCAGGGATGCTCATAATCAGATAGTGCGTTTATTACCGGGATACTTCCCCATTTGGCTAACTGCTCGACAGTTTCTTGAGCAAAAGTGCGGCAGGCAATACCATCTACCATCCTGCTAAGAACTCGAGCGACGTCTGGAATAGACTCACGGGTCCCAAGTCCTACCTCAGCGGGAGAAAGGTATATAGCTTCCCCACCAAGTTGCCTCATCGCCATCTCGAAACTCACCCTGGTACGTAAAGAGGGTTTTTCAAACAATAATGCGAGGGTCTTATTCTTATGTAATGAAATCAATCCTCGCGATTTCAACGCTATTGCATCATCTATGAGTGCTTTTAGCTCATCAGGTGTGAGGTCGGAAATTGAAAGAAAGCTCCTTGGTTTAGCTTTGCCCATAAGTCAAGTATACCTTATACCTTTGAAATTGTCATAATTATAACCCTTCGGGTCAAATCCGAATATTCAATATCTAAATCCTAAACAATATCAAAATACGAAATTCAAAAATCAGAAACGATTATCTTTCTGAGCGAGTCTGCAAATACGCTAGCTTTAATTGGGGAAAAGGAGGGGTCTTGTTATTTGTTTCTTGGTTATTGGTATTTTCTCCGGCTTGTTCGCGAAGAACTTCCCTGTGTTATCGAAATAAATAACTGAATTGCATCTCTGGATTCCAGCCGGATTTTACCCTGAGTAGACCGAAGGGCTGGAATGAAAGAAATATTTTATTCTTTACAATTTCTCCCACAACTGCTTTAATGAAGTCGATAAAATATAGGAAACATATAATGTCTACAGAAAAATACACCATAGATGGCAGTCAGCTTGTCGAGAAAGTAAAACAACTCATTCGGGAGGGAAATATCCGTCGAGTGCGTATCCTCCACGAGGGGCGAACAGTATTAGAGATCCCTCTCACCATCGGGGCTCCTGCCGCAGCTTTAGCTATCATGATGGCACCAGTTTTAGCTGCGCTCGGAGCCTTTGCTGCCCTGGTAACACAGTGCACACTCGAAGTAGAAAAGATCGACGATAAGAAATAGCTCCTAGCTGACTGCTGAAAGCTAACAGCTTTAACATGACTCAAATCAAACCTAAACATGTTGTAATGTTTGCCGGGAAGGGTGGAGTTGGTAAGACCACCTGCGCCGGTGCGACCGCTCTTCATTACGCTCAAATGAGTGAACCCACCCTCATCATTTCCACTGATCCCACCCCATCCCTGTCTCATATTTTTGAAATCTGCAGCAAGCAGAAACCTGTTAAGGTATTGGATAACCTTTTCCTGGCAGAGCTCGGCTTGGATGAGGTCAAGCAGATGTGGGACCGGAAATTCGGTAAAGAGGTCTATGAAGTTTTTTCTTCTTTTGTCTCAATAAAATACGATGCTTTTGTCGATTTTATGAGTTCGATCCTGCCCGGTCTGAGTGATGAGTTTATGGTCGATTACATCCGTGAGCTGAGCCTCGGGAACGATTACGACCATATTGTCTGGGATACGGCGCCATTGGGTCAAACGCTGGGTCTCCTCGAAACTCCAACGATGCTGAGGGAGCATTTGAAACCGGCGCCGCGTATTTACTCCCAACTCAAGCTAGGGACTGCATCACGGCGTCCGGTTATGGAGATTCTCAAAGCCTGGGAGAAATTATCAGAGCAGGATATGGACTTTCTGAGGAGCCATGTCAGCTTCGTCCTGGTAACCATTGCCGAAGCATTGGCAGTCGAGCAACTAGACAGCATCTTGGTGGAGATGGGAAAATACGGATTCAAACCTCAACAATTGACGATAAACAATGTTATCAAAGAAATTGGAAATTCCGCGTTTTTAAAGACCAAGTCCGACCAGCAAAAACAGTATCTAAAATTACTTTATAGCAAATATTCGCAGCTGCAATTAATTGAAATACCGCTTTTCCCCCATGAAATAAAAGGTATTGACCGACTGCGCCTTATAGAAAAATATCTTTTCTCGAGGTAATTTATGGCACTAATCGGATATATGGGGAACGCCATAAATCATTAATATTTTTTAACCCTAGTTTAAGCATAGCTAATCGCTCTATTCCGATACCAAAAGCATAGCCTTTTACTTGCTGCGGGTCATAGCCAGCTTCTTTGAGCATTTCGGATTTAAGCATACCGCATCCGGCAACTTCAATCCACTCATTGTTAGTCTTGACCTTCATTTCCATTGCATGGTCGATGAAGTTAAAATGAGCCTTAACGAAATCAATTTCAATGTGACCAAGTACAATTGAAACTACGTTAATAAGAGTGTTTTGAAGTTCTTCTAACGAAGCTGTTAAGGTCACGCATATGCCGTCCAACTGGTGAAAAACCTTTAAATGCCGCTCATCTTCAGGTACTGGTCGAAATACACGTCCTGCGGTAAGAAGATGGACTGGTGGTTTTCTTCCTTCGATTGCAAGGAGAGTAGCACGCGTCGTTTGCGTTCTCAACACATGTTTTGGATCAAGTTGGTAAGCAGACATTCCAGAAAAGAAAGAATCTTGAATAGATGGGTATATTTCTTTCTCTTCCACCTCACTGCTCTCAATGACCTCGTAGTTGGGTAGAGCAATCTCAATCTGTTCAGCGATTTGGCGGATAGGATGGTCCTTGATAAGGAGCGGTTGAGGCCTGCTAACCAATTCAGCGATTACTCTGGCAGAAACCTCTTCCGCTGGCATTTTACCATCTGATATTATTTTTGCCATATTTGTTATGTCCTCTCTTAGCTTCTTTCTTGCATCAAACAACCGTTTTTTAACAGCGGTCTCTGGAATGTTCAAGTAATCAGCGATGTTAAGTTGGCTTATACCACCGATATAGTACAGTGCAGTGACCATACGTAGACTGTCAGGCAAATCCTGAATGGCAAGATGTACTGTCTGTTCACGTTCCTTTCGTTCGAGTAGTTCGGCAGGGCTTTCGCTTGAGTCGGCTATGCCTTCAACTGCCTTAAATGAGGTTTTAACAACAATAATTCGCCGTCTTATACGACTACAAGCGGTAATAACAATCCTGCGGAACCAGATAATGAAGGCTTCGGGAGTTCGCAATGAGCCTAGTTTTCGATATGCTTCTAAAAAAGCTTCCTGCACAGCATCTTCTGCCAGATGACTATCTCCCAAAATAGAGAATGCCTGGCTGAATGCAGAGGCTTGGAGTCTCTTCACAATACGTTCGTAGCTATATACGTCGCCGTTTATAGCTCGTTGGACATCCTCGACTAAAGTAATAAAGTTACGTTCCATAAGTTCGACCTGCGTCAAGGGCTTTTATAATAAAGAGCCAGATAATCCCGTTAAGGTTACCGTTTATCCAGGTTTATTAAAAAAATTATAGAACAGATTAAGTTCCGATATGATCGAGAAAAGTTAAAGGGAATTGGGGAATTGATATCAGGACTTCAGGTTTTTCTTGTCGTTTCCTAAACTCTCAGCAAGCTTTTCAAATAACTGCCGCTGTTCTTTGGTGAGAGAACCTGGTGTTACAACGTTAACAGTTACCAGTTCATCCCCACGGGTTCGTTCGCTAAGGTGCTGGATACCTCTGTTCCTGAGTCGAAAAACGCTTCCTGATTGAGTACCAGGCGGGATCTTTAATTTAGTATTCCCATCCAGTGTAGGAATTTCAACATCAATACCCAGGGCTGCTTGCGCAAAGTTTATATTCAATCGGTACAAAACATCATCGCCGTCACGCTTGAATACCTTATGCTCTTCAACGTCGATAGTTACGAAAAGGTCGCCGGCAGGACCGCCCCTGAATCCGGCATTACCCTCGCCACGGACACGCAACTGCATCCCTGAAGAAATACCCGGTGGTATTTTAACAGGGATTGTCCGCTGGTTCTTCTCTCGGCCGCTCCCTTTACACTTGGGACAGGGCTCGGTAACGATTTGGCCGGCGCCTTTACATTGTGGGCAAGTAGTGATATTAGTAAATCTCCCGAATACATTTGACTGGGTACGCTTTACCTGGCCGGTGCCGTTACAGGTAGGACATTTAATAGGCTGGGTGCCAACTTTCGCTCCGGTACCCTGGCATTCGGAACAATACTCAATACGCGTGACATTAACCTGTTTTTCTGAGCCGAATGCGGCTTCTTCGAGCGTAAGACTGACATGATAATGAAGCGGTTGTCCTTTTTCCGGAGCCTGGCGTGTCGCTGTGGTAGTACCTCCGAAAAAGGCTTCAAAAATATCTCCAAGCCCGAAGTCAAAGCTTTCGAGGTCTCTTCCACCGTCATGCCCGTATCGGTCATAGGCGGCGCGTCTATCGGTATCAGAAAGTACCTCGTATGCTTCGTTGATTTCTTTAAATTTCTCAGTAGCGCTGGTGTCCGGATTATGGTCGGGATGATACTGAAAAGCTAGTTTACGGAATGATTTTTTAATAGCATCATCAGAAGCATTCCGGTCGATGCCGAGAACATCATAGTAGTCGCGTTTCTCTGCCATAGATTGAAAAATCTCTAACTAGTAAAAGCGGGCTGGAGGGGTGATAAAACCCCTCCAGCCCCTGTTTCCTTATTTTAAACCTCGTGGAATTCGCCTTCAACTGTGCCGTCGTCTTCTTTTTTACCGCCCCCGGGAGGCGGTTGCGAGCCTGGGGGAGGCTGTTGGCCTTGCTGCTGCTGATATATGTGCTGTCCGACCTTCTGCATTGCTTCATTCAATTCCTGGGTTGCCCGCTTGATCGAATTGATATCAGCTCCTTTCAGTGCTTCTCGAACGGCTGATACTTTGCCTTCAATCTCTTTGTTTAACGCATCTGGTATTTTATCTTTATAATCGCGAAGCGTCTTTTCAGCTTGATACGCCATTGTGTCAGCCTGGTTCTTCGTTTCAACCTCTTCCTTGACTTTGGTATCCTCTGCGGCATGCATTTCTGCCTCTCGCCGCATTTTTTCGACCTCATCCTTGCTTAATCCGCTCGAAGCTGTGATGGTGATTTTTTGTTCTTTTCCGGTGCCTTTGTCATGTGCTTTGACGCTGAGAATACCGTTGGCGTCTATATCGAATGTCACTTCAACCTGAGGTAGTCCCCTGGGTGCCGGTAGAATACCATCGAGAACAAATCTGCCGAGAGTGCGGTTATCGGCTGCCATTGGACGCTCGCCCTGCAGCACATGTATTTCAACACTTGGCTGGTTATCCGTCGCTGTGCTGAAAATTTGACTCTTCGATGTTGGTATGGTGGTGTTGCGTGTAATAAGCGGAGTCATAACCGCTCCGAGTGTCTCAATACCGAGTGTCAGCGGCGTTACATCTAGCAGTAGGACTTCTTTCACTTCACCTTTTAGTACACCTGCCTGGATTGCGGCTCCGATAGAAACAACCTCGTCCGGATTAACCCCCTTATTGGGTTCCTTGCCGAAGAACTGCTTAACCTTTGCCTGTACAAGAGGCATTCTGGTCTGTCCGCCTACCAGTATGACTTCATCTATTTGAGCTGTAGTTACACTGGCGTCAGTGACCGCCTGTTTGCATGGTTCAAGAGACTTCTCTACCAGGTCCATGACCAGTTGTTCTAACTTTGACCTTGTCAGGGTAATATTCATATGCTTCGGTCCAGAGGCGTCAGCCGTAATGAATGGTAAATTTATATCCGATTTCTGTACGGA
>CAYHBE010000026.1:0-9803 GCA_964354765.1 uncultured Dehalococcoidales bacterium
ATGACCAATACTTTTACCGCTGATATCAAGTCAACCGTCCGCCAGATAAAAGAACTCGAGGAGTGCGGCTGCGAAATTATCCGCGTAGCCGCACCTGATATCGAATCGGCGCGTGCCATTAAAGCCATCAAGAAACAAATATCTATCCCTATCATCGCCGATATCCACTTCGACTATCGGTTAGCGCTTGCGTCTATTGAGGCCGGCGTCGATGGCTTGCGTCTGAATCCGGGCAATATCGGAGAAGCAGAGAGGGTTAAAAAAGTTGTCACTGCAGCCAGGGAAAGAAACGTACCTATCCGAATCGGGGTAAACGCAGGAAGTCTCCCGCAACCGAAGAGTGGAGGAAGGAAATCCATCCCCGAGCGGATGGTTGCTGCTGCCATGGAACACATTAAAATTTTAGAAGACCTGGACTTCGACCTCATCAAGGTATCCCTGAAAGCCTTTGACGTACCGACTACTATCGCCGCATACAAGTCGATTGCTGATAAAATCCCTTACCCGTTACACATAGGCATTACGGAAGCTGGAACTCCCCGAACCGGAGTCATCCGCTCTAGCGTGGGAATCGGTACCCTGCTGTATCTCGGTATCGGTGATACAATCCGAGTATCCCTGACCGCTCACCCACGAGAAGAGGTAATCGCCGGATGGGAAATCCTGAAAAGCCTCGATTTACGAAAGCGTGGACCGGTACTCGTAAGTTGTCCTACCTGCGGTCGCGCCGAAGTGGATATCATATCCATCGCGCAGCAGGTTGAGAAAGAGCTAGCGAAGGTGACAAAGTCAATACGTGTCGCAGTAATGGGTTGTGCCGTTAATGGTCCTGGAGAGGCTAAAGACGCCGACATCGGAGTCGCCTGCGGCAAGGACAGAGCAATATTGTTTAAAAAGGGCAAGCAGATAGGCGTAATTTCGGAAAAGGATATTGTCCGGGTGTTGATACACGAAATCGAAAATCTATGAAGGTTGTTACTCTCAATCCAACTCTTGAGGTTTGCATAGAAACCCAAGCAAAACGACTCTTTAATCAAACCGCTTCCCAGTTGCTCAAATCACCTGAAAATCCCACTTTTCAAGAACAGCTTGAAACTTTGAGACTTTTCCTGAAACAAGCGGACTTCCACCATCTGCGCACCGAATCAGAACCACTATTATTAGAAGGCAAGAAAGTAGTTTTTAAAGTCTGGAGAGAGGGTGATGATGCAAAGTGGCAAATGGAAACCAGACGGTAACCTCATTTCAATCTTGTCATTCCAGACCAAATCTGGAATCCAGGAAGAATACTTAAATGCTTCTGTTGTTTGTTTCTGTTAGTTATTGAATATTATCTCTGAGTCTTTTCTTAAGGTGTTTCCCCGCGTCTTTGATGTCCTGCTTAACATACAAGGGGTACCCCATCTCAGTGGGAGCATTTACCTGGATTTCGAAGCAGCCTTGCTTCTTTGCCTCTTCTAGCGCAGCCTGCAGTAGTTGCGTACCCACCCCACGCCCACGCACTGTTTCACTTACAATGAACTCTTCGATACAGGTATACTTACCGGCGCAGCGTATCGCGATCGGATAAGAAAGAGTGATAAGTCCTACCAACTTGCCTTCCTCTTGAGCGACGATGACTGCTCCTTTATCGTCATTGGAAACCAAAGCCCGAAAAATCACTGATGCAACGGGGGTGTGTATCAGGCTACTATCAGTAGCTCGCGGAGAAAGTAGCAATTTAAGCACACTGAAGACTTCTGCTTCATCCCTGACGGTTGCTTTGCGGATGTTGATCACTTTTCCTTTTCCTCCTCCTGACGAACAGCACATAAATACCGCCTGCTAAGCCTGGAATCAGTGCCAGCGCGACTGCAAACAGTGCTCCGTAGGTGAACATATCGTACCAGAAGCCGCCTGGAAAGAGCAGCAGCATATTACCCTCAGCCGACCAGAACTCGTTTGTAAAAGAGATTAAATGAAATTGATAGAAAAGCGAGTCGAAGTCCAATATAATAGCAACAAGTAGAATCAGCATGATTCCCAAGCTCACGCCGCTACCGATGACTGCGCCTCGCGCAAGGAACGAATGGTATTTACCACGACGCCAGAAAATACAACCCGCGGCGAAAATTAAGCAGTAAATAAATGTCCCAAGTAATACGGCGTAATCAAGCTGAAATAGATCTTTTACGTCCTTAAAATGGATTGTTTCCTCTTCGTTAAAAAGCTCAATGATCTGTCCATCGATTTGCACTGTAAGGTGGATAAATTCCTCACTTGAATTAAAGTAATGGATAAAATCGCGTGCAATGTTGTCGAGGTCGTTTTCAGTTAACGGCAGTCCGTTTTGCGCCAGGATCTGCTGCACATCATATTTTTCAAAACCGGAAGTATATAGCCAGGCGCTGTTTACCGCCCAGGCAACACTTCCAGTGAATACCAATAGAGGCAGGCAGATTATGAATATTATTTGTGCAAATCTGGCGATAATTTTCATACCCTATAAATTGTAACACTAACATTAGTCAACACTCCAAAAAGGTTAATTTGAGATTTACAGCAATAGCCAGAACATCTAGAATAGAGTAAGATGACTGCTGATTTTATTACCCGTTACGATTTTGAACTTGCCGAGCCAGGCTGTGCGCCGGGGTCGGGGCATTATGGAGTGCGGATTAATCTCTCTGATGATATCAGCCCGGTCTTCCCCTACCTTAACACGTTGCTTGATGACGCATATTATGACCACGCGAACAAGGTGCTAATCGGAAGTGTAGAGCGCCACCGATATGCATTTCGCTCTACAGAAATCGTACTAGCGGGTGTCAATGAAGTAGCACAGGCTCCCGGAGCAGTCCGTGAAGTAATCACACTCGTAAACCGTGTGTGGCGAGATAGAATTAATATCAAGCCCAGCTTCTCCGAGAGAAAATTACCAACTGCCATCGATATCTACAGGTTTTTGCCGAAAACCAACTGCCGGCAGTGCGGCTGCGTAACCTGTCTTGTCTTTGCATCGGAACTGCGCACGGCTAATTGCCTTTTGGAAAAGTGCTTACCATTATTTTTACCTGAAAACTTGAAACGCCTTGAGTCTATTAAGAAACTATTTTTAACAGAATAATTTTTATTAATATAATTATACCAGCGACGATGGCTAATAAATCCATTCACTGTGTTATAATGTTTTTGTTTTAATAACCTCGCTCAAAGGACCTACATGTTCACACATCTCCACGTTCACAGCGAATTTAGTCTACTCGACGGCATGTGCCGTATTGATAAATTAATTGCCAAAGCCAAAGCCCTGGGAATGGACAGCCTGGCGCTGACCGACCATGGCGTTATGTACGGCGCGATTGATTTTTATGTAAAAGCGAAGGAAGCAGGCTTGCGTCCCATCGTCGGCTGCGAAGTATACATTTCTCAGGAAAGCCGACTCAACAAATCCCCGGGCGATAAGAATAATTACCACCTGGTTCTATTAGTAAAAAATCAGACCGGATACAGAAATCTGCTTCAGCTGGTTACAATTGCTCACCTCGAGGGCTTTTACTACAAACCGCGAATTGACAAGGACATTTTAAAGCAATATAGCTCTGGACTTGTGGCGCTGTCGGCGTGTGTCGCCGGCGAGATACCCCAGCTCATTCTTGGCGGTCGAACTGACGATGCAAGAAAAGCTGCTCTCTGGTATAAGGAAGTATTTAACGACTTCTACCTGGAAATCCAAAGGCATCCGATCCCTGAGCTGGAGAGGATTAATGCCGAACTCATTATTATGAGCAAAGAGCTGGGAATTCCCCTGGTTGCCAGCAGCGATGTCCACTATATTAATCGCGAGGACGCCGGTACCCATGATTTACTCCTCTGCGTCGGCACGAATACCACCGTCAAGGATGAGAAACGGATAAAAATGGCAGGGGACTTCTTTTATCTAAAGAGCCCGGAAGAAATGGCTGAGCAATTCCGCGACCTGCCGGAAGCGCTCGAGAATACCCAGCGTATCGCACGCATGTGCGATCTCAAGTTGGAGTTCGGTAGATTGCATCTACCCGAGATCGAACTCCCCGCTGGAAAGACTCCGGATGATTTCCTCAAGGAGCTTTGTTATGAAGGCCTTCCCCGCTTTTACCCGAATCCGTCTGACGAAATCAAGCAGAGGCTTGAATATGAACTCGATGTCATCAAACAAACTCAGTTTGCCAACTACATCCTGGTTGTCTGGGATATCATCTCTTTTACACGGAAGCAGGGTATTCTATTTGGGGTGAGAGGCAGCGCCGCTTCCAGTATTATTCTTCATTGTCTCGGTATCACCGAGATTGATCCTATTGCCCATAAGCTGATCTTCGAGCGCTTTCTAAACTTTGAACGCAAAGAAATGCCGGATGTTGACCTCGATTTCCAGGACGATAGGCGCGATGAAGTTATAGCTTATGTCTCAAAGAAATTCGGGCAAGACCATGTTGCTCAAATAATAACTTTTGGTACGTTAGGCGCAAGAGCGGCAATCCGAGATGTTGGACGAGCGCTGGGCATGAACTACGGCGATGTCGATCGTGTTGCCCGTCTGATACCTTTTAGTCCCAAAGTGACCATCGATGATGCCTTGAAACAAAACGAAGAGCTCGCCAGCATTTACCGTGAAGACCCGACCATTCACAACCTGATTGACTCGGCAAAGAAGGCAGAAGGAATTTCACGCCATGCCAGCACCCATGCTGCCGGTGTCGTCATTTCGAAAGAGCCATTGACCAGACATGTACCGCTGCAGAGAGCGTCTAAAGGCAGCAACGAACACACCGTGATGGTCCAGTTCGCGATGGATGACGTCGCTCGGATTGGGCTACTGAAGATGGATTTCCTGGGCTTAGCAAACCTGACGATTCTCGGTAAAGCACGTGAACTTATTAAGAGCTATCGCAAGATGGATATCGACCTGTACCGCATTCCGCTCGATGATAAAAAGACATACGCGCTGCTTTCTTCAGGCGAAACTGCCGGAGTTTTTCAGTTAGAAGGTTCGGGAATGCGGCGCTACATAAAAGATCTCAAGCCAACCGTTTTCAATGATATTACTGCCATGGTGGCACTATATCGACCCGGCCCCATGGAGCATATACCTACGTTCATCAGAGCCAAGCATGGTGAGGAATCCATCCATTACTTGCATCCTGCACTCGCACCATTCCTGGAGGAGACGTACGGTGTGATCGTTTACCAGGAGCAGGTACTCTTTATAGTGCGGGAATTCGCCGGCTACAGCCTTGGTAAGGCGGACATCTTCCGTAAAGCTATGGGGAAGAAAATCCTCGACGTGCTGATGAAAGAAAAACAGAGCTTTATCGAAGGTGCCAAGAGCCGGGGATTCTCCAAAGAACTTGCTGAACAGGTATTCGCTCTTATCGAACCATTTGCAGGATATGCGTTTAACAAGGCTCACGCTGCCAGCTATGCTTTGATCGCTTACCAGACTGCATATTTAAAAGCTAACTATCCGGTCGAGTACATGACAGCGCTTCTGACAACCCACGCCGGTGTAACTGAAAAAATTACTACTGCTATCGGCGAATGCCGTCGGCTGGGTATCACCGTGCTCCCACCGGATATTAACCGCAGCCGGACTCATTTTTCCATCGAGCAGGATGAGCGGGGTAACTCCTCGATCCGTTTCGGGCTAACTTCGATAAAGAATGTCGGCGCCGGCGCAATGGAATCGGTCATTGCCGAGCGAGATAAAAACGGACCGTTTAAATCAATCGAAGACCTTTGCCGTCGTTCAAGCCTGAGCAGCCTGAACCGGCGAGTCATGGAAAGTTTGATAAAAGCGGGAGCCTTCGATAGTCTTGGCAACCGCGGCACTTTATTGGCTAGCGTCGCCGAGATTCTTTCACTAGCACAGCGCGAGCAGCGCAGCCGCGACTCCGGGCAATCTACGATGTTTAATTTATTTGGATCAGAGGTCCCTTTGCCACTTGCCAAACTGAATCTACAAGAGGTTGAAGTACCGGTGAAAGAAAAGCTAGCCTGGGAAAAGGAGTTAATGGGAGTCTATCTTTCGGAACACCCATTCACTCCTTATGCAAGCAAAATCACCGAAGATAATATTACTCTCTGTGGTCAAATAGAACCTGATATGTCGGGACAAACGGTGCAAGTAGCCGGGATGGTTGCCTCCGTCACGCACCTGCTTACTAAATCACAAAAACCATTTGTTAAGGCGATGCTTGAAGACCTCGATGGCAGTATTGAAATCATGGTGTGGTCTGATGTTTACACTGGAACAATAGACCTTTGGGAAGAAGGAACAATCGTGCTCGTAGAGGGACGAGTGTCAACCAGGGAAGATTCTGTGCAGATCTCCTGCAAAAAAGCGAGCCGGTATCAACCCGGACAGGCAGCTCTAAAAAAGCCAAACACCCTAGAAACAAAACCGCCAATCGTTTCGAACGGGAAGACAACTTATAATGGTAAATCGGTTCTTGGTAGCAAACCGGCAGCGATTGAAAATCCCGTGCCAGCTGAAATTGCGCCGCCGCAAAGACACCGCCTGATCATCAGCATCAAAGGGACGATTGACGAACAGGATGATTTGAACCGACTTCGTAAGGTGATATATAAGGTCAAGGAATATCCAGGCAGAGATGAGGTTAGCCTGAGAATTATCAATAACGGTAAGATTGTAAAATTAAAACTACCAAATATCTATACAGGCTACTCTCCGGAGCTTCACAACCAGGTTATCGATCTGGTCGGTGAGAGTGGACTACTGGTAGAAAGCCTTCTTGATGAAGCTTAGCACATATCAAAGGAGCAAACATGGACAATATTTGGTTTGTGATCATCGGGTTTTTACTGGTGCTTGTGGCTTCTGTAATCGAGAGATACTGTGAGTTTGGAAGACAAGCCCGTCCCGATGTGAAGCCCGGCATTCTTAAATCGTGGTTCCGCTGGGTCTTAGAAGCTTTATGGGCTTTGATGCTGGTCGCTAGCGGAGTATTGATGCTGGTAAGAAGCGACCAGATTGGACTGATCCTGGCTGGGGTAGCTATTGTCAGTTTCTGGATAATAATCCCCTTCATTTTAACTCCGATTATCAGAAACAGATTGCTTCCATCGTGGGACGAAGTCAAAAACGAACTGACACCAAAGGGTTATACCGAGAAGGACTACTGGCGGGGTGACTGGTGGATGGTTGAAGAGAAAAAGAAACCAAAAAAGAAAAAATAGTAACACAGATACTAGAGACAGGGAACAAGGGATAATAACGAGCCTATATGACTGAGATAGATACAACTGCAGGACACCGGAAACGTTTGCGGGAGCGATTTCTTAAAGGTGGTTTAACCGGGTTCGCAGATTACGAGATCGTAGAATTGCTTTTAAGCCTTGGAACCCCACGCAAGGACGTTAAGTTCCAGGCAAAAGAAGCGATAAAAAGATTTAAAACACTGCGCGGTGTTTTGTCAGCCAGTCCTGACGAAATGAAACAGATACCTGGCATCGGTTCTCATTCGGTTTTTGGTATTATGCTGGTGCAGGCGGTTTCCCGCGAATTCCTAAAAGAAAAAATCCTCGATAAGCATGTTTATCAGTCTGCACAGGAAATTTTTGAATACCTTTACCACTCGATGCGTGACCTCAAGAAAGAAGTCTTCAAGGTTATTTACTTAACAAGTCGCAACCAGATTATCGATACGGTTGATTTGTTTGAAGGCACTGTTGGTCAGGCGGCAGTCTCACCCCGTCAGGTTGTAGAAAGCGCTCTGGAAAAACACGCCGCTTCCCTGATCTTCGTGCATAATCATCCCTCAGGTGACTGTACTCCAAGCAAAAATGATAATGAACTAACCCGTGACCTGGTATGTGCCAGCAGTGTGCTCGGAATCAAAGTCCTTGATCACATTGTTATCGGAAATGACAGGTATTACAGCTACGCCGGCGAAGGTCTAATTGTCCAGTACGAGCTTGATTTCCTGGGATTAAAGATAGCTAAAACACACTTGTAGACCTGTCACTGCGAAGATAAAAAGACACTTGTCGTCTGTCATTGTGAATCCTTGCCTACCCGCTTACCCGGCCTAAAAAGGTGAAGCAATCCCACGCAACCTTTGTGCCATGGGTTCCCCAAACAGGTACTCCTTGAAAACTCAGAGTCAGAAGCGAAGCGACTGCATATGAAGCCAAAGGAGTGTGAGGTAGTCATACGAATATGCAATAATAGTATTTAATCAATCCCAAGATTAGTAGAAGTTAAAACACCTTTATGGTCTCGATAATAACACTCGGTATCGTATTTCTCCTGATCGCCGTCAGGAGAATTGGCAATCTCAAGTTAAAGATATGGCAGATAATGTCCCTGGGCGCCATCGCTGTCCTGGTATCCGGGCAAATTTCCCCACTTGCTGCCTTGAAAGCAATCAACCCCGATGTAATGCTTTTTCTATTCGGTATGTTCGTGGTTGGCGAAGCCTTAGAATCCAGCGGTTACCTTTCGTACCTGGCATATAAAATCTTCCGCAAAGCCCATTCACTCGATTTATTGGTCCTGGCAATTCTTTTTATCATGGGTCTTCTTTCTGCCTTCCTGATGAATGACACCCTGGCGATTATCGGTACTCCCGTGGTACTTATGCTGGCTCACAAGGCTAATACAACTCCCAAAATTCTGATGCTTTCACTCGCCTTCGCTATTACCATCGGCAGTGTAATGAGTCCCATCGGCAATCCGCAAAATTTGCTGATAGCTATTAACGGTGGTGTAGAAAATCCGTTCATTACTTTTTTCCGGTATTTACTTCTGCCGACTGTTATAAACCTGTTCATTGCCTATCTTTTCCTGCGATTATTCTATCGACGCCATTTTAATCATCAACCAGTCCATCATGAACCTGAACCGATCAAAGATCCAAAGCTGGCGAATCTATCCCGTATCTCATTAATATTGCTCGTAGTACTGGTAACGGCAAAGATCACCCTTGTTTTTCTCGGTATCGGGATTGATTTCCGCTTAACTTACATCGCACTCGCGGCAGCTTTACCGTTGATCGTATTCAGTCCAAAGCGTTTCAACATCTTACGTGAGATCGACTGGTTCACTCTCATTTTCTTTGCAGCGATGTTTATCCTGATGGAAAGTGTATGGAATTCTGGAATATTTCAATCATTTGTCGATAAAACGAGCTTCGACCTGACATCAAACGTGATGGTGATGGTTGTCAGTGTTGTTCTTAGCCAGCTCATATCAAATGTTCCGCTGGTAGCACTCTACCTGCCAATGTTGATGGAAATGGGTGTCTCAATTGAGGGCTTGATGGCGTTGGCGGCAGGCAGTACGATTGCCGGGAACCTGACTATCCTGGGGGCAGCTAGCAATGTGATAATCATCCAGAACGCCGAAAAAAAGTCGGGGCAGACTCTAACATTTACTGAATTTGTGATAATCGGCGCGCCGCTGACAATAGTGAATGTCCTGGTCTACTGGCTTTTCTTTACTATTTTGTAATTGGGTAGTTAGTCTTGTTTTGTTAGCACGCCTTCTAAACGCAGCAGGTTCCGCTTCATTTCCAATCCGCCGCCAAATCCACAGAGGTCACCGCCAGCTGCAATAACACGGTGGCAGGGTACAACAATTGGCAAGGGATTTTTACCCAGGGCTTGACCGACAGCGCGCACCGCTGCAGGTTTTCCGATGCAGTTTGCTACCCAGCTGTAACTTCGCGTTTCACCGTAAGGAATCGAACTTGTCGCTTCCCAGACCTGGCGCTGAAACGGTGTCG
Source organism: uncultured Dehalococcoidales bacterium (assembly GCA_964354765.1). Classification (GTDB taxonomy): domain Bacteria; phylum Chloroflexota; class Dehalococcoidia; order Dehalococcoidales; family Fen-1064; genus JAURWL01. The sequence continues at coordinate 9,765 of CAYHBE010000026.1, forward strand.
CGTGTTCTAAATCAAGATCACACGGACACTTATTTGGTT
>CAYHBE010000027.1:0-9776 GCA_964354765.1 uncultured Dehalococcoidales bacterium
TAAGATAAATGCGTAAGCGATCTTTATGCCATTATACTTATTGACACTTGAGAACTCCAATGTTATATTGAAAATACAGAGGCCACTTGAACGCCAAATATACTGCGGAGGTTGTTGATGAGACGGCATGCAGTATTGAGGGTACGCCAGGTTGACAGTTAAGCCCTGCTTCAAGCAGGGCAAATTCCCTGAAACCGAACCCGGCTCGAAAAATAATAAAGGGTTTGTTTAACAACAACCCATGCGGTTGTGAAGACTGCGAGTGAGCGTAGGTTCGTGAGACTGAATCCAGGATGGAGAGCGCTGAAATAGGTCGCTCTCCATCATTTATTTATAAGGCTGCCGCTTGCTCAGATGTACTTCAAATAGTAAAATCATTATAGGGTAACAAGATATGGGTTATCGAAGCTACAGAAGCTATCAAAACATGGGGGCAATGGCAGTCTGGATACTCATATTAGCTAATGTTGCAGTATTTCTTGCCACTACGTTCACAGGTAATAGCAATGCTATCTTTAACTCATTCGGAATTAGCCGCGACAGTCTTTCAAATCAACCCTGGACCATATTTACTGCGCTATTTTTGCACGCTGGTTTCACACATATCCTTTTCAATATGCTCTGGCTTTACTGGTACGGAACATCCCTGGTAATGCTTATCGGTGAGGTGAAATTTCTTATTCTTTACTTTGTCGGCGGACTGGTTGGAAACGCATTGTTTGCATTGATTGAACCGGTGGGAGTTGCAATAGGAGCATCTGGAGCGGTGCTTGCGCTGGGCGGTGCGCTGGCAGTGATGCGCCCAAAAATGAAAATAGTTCTCTTTCCCATACCAGTCCCCATGGACCTCTGGGTGTACGTACTAATCGGGGCTGCGTTTCTTGGCGTTCTCATACCTGCGATTAATCCTGGGTCTGGAATAGGATGGCAAGCCCACTTGGGCGGACTCGTGACAGGCATGGCATTTGGTTGGTATTTCCGTCGATGGGAACGTAAGCGGGGTATCTATCGCTAAACGCACCCGGAGATCACCTTGAGACTAACCTTCAGTATTCGGGTATTTTTTACATAATTTTTAATAACTGACTCGTGAAATAACCACTGCTTTCGGGTATAATACACTTGCGCGGACTTACTTGAGTCAGGCGGCATTTATTGATTTCAGGAGGTTGAACTATATGGCAAAGGCATACATCCTGATTGAGTGCATGGTTGGAAGAACCAGGGAAGTTGTTACTGGATTGAGCCGTCTTAAGGGTATCAAGTCAGTCGATACAGTTACAGGTCCATATGATGTGATCGCAATCGTCGAAGTCGAGACATTGAACGAGGTAGGGGATATCGTCACCCAGCACATACATCCCATCGCAGGTATCACGCGAACTGTAACCTGTTTGGTTGTCTAATCGCCAGGAAAACTTAGATTATGCGGTGTTGGTACGTTTGTATAATCTAAATTATAGCGTTGAAAACAAGCGTGGTAAGGAGAAGCGGGATGAGCATCGTTAAATTACCTCAACAAGCCTGGTATGAACCCAGAGAAAGAGGATTTGCACTGCCCGACCGCTGGCAGGTTGAAATCTGTAATATGGCTGGAGCTGACAAGCCAGCTATGAAACCCGAAGCCATCAGTGCGGCAATCAATGGCCCGATCGGCACGAAAACCCTTAAGGAGCTAGCAAGAGGTAAAAAAGAGGTTGTCATTATTTTTGATGATATGTCGCGGGTAACCCGCGCTTACGACGTAGTGCCGCATGTCCTTTATGAGCTCGCTGCAGCCGGTATTGAAGATAAGCATATCCGGTTTGTTTGCGCCCTGGGATGTCATGGTTCGTTGACCCGCGTCGATTTTGTTAAAAAGCTAGGGGAAGATGTGTTAGCTCGTTTCCCTGTCTACAATCATAATCCCTTCGGTAACTGCGTCCCTGTTGGACAAACCAAAACTTATAAGACCGAAGTCAGCGTGAACGAAGAAGTTATGAAATGTGATCTCAAGATTGCGATCGGGGGTGTAGTTCCACATCCGATGAGCGGATTCGGGGGAGGAGGAAAAATCGTGCTCCCAGGCATCGCATCTTTTGCGTCAGTTCAGCACAATCACCACGCCACGTATCATGACATGTTCACCATGCGTGGGAAGCTGGGACAGGGAATATTTGACGAGAACCCAATGCGGTTCGATGTTGAAGAAGCAGCCGAACTCGCCGGGATCGACTTTATTATCAATGTGCTTTTCAATAAAAATGGTGAAACCGTCGGTGTTTTCGCGGGAGCGCTCAAGCCTGCCTACTCTGCCGCTGTAAAGGCGAGTAAAGCTCATTACCTGACAAACCGGGTGCATGACAAGGATATTGGGATAGCCAATTCATTCATAAAGGGAAACGAGGCCTTTATAGGAGTAAGTGCTGCATATTCTGCGATCGGGGCTAAAGGCGGTGACGCAGTACTCATTGCCAACGAGCCATCAGGACAAGTCATTCATTACCTGCTGGGAGTGTTTGGTGAAAACAGTTACGGGCCTGAACACACTCAGGGGGGAGTGCCGCCGCATGTTAAAAAAGTGATCATTTTTACTGAGTACCCGGACCTGGCTGGTAGAGGATGGTACGCGAAATCAGACAAGTTAATGTTTGTTTATAAATGGGACGAAGTCCTTAAAGTATTAGAAGCCGATTATCCTGGAAGCGCATCGGTCGCTGTATTTCCAAACTCTGAAATCCAGTATTTTAAATAATATGCCCGGACACATTAGAAGCAAACGATTTAACGAATTCCTCACAAGTGCGGATACTTTCCGGGTGTATAAAGGCAAACGTATACTTTTCACATCGGGCAAAGACAGGCTCGCGCCTGCGGTGGAATACATAGAAACAGTTCCTCATGAAAAAGGGGTAATTGTCTACGACCGCATCGTAGGCAATGCAGCCGCATTGCTGCTTCAGATAATTGGATGCCGGACCGTATTCAGCGAGCTCGGCAGCGAGAATGCGATTAAGACCTTAGAATCCGCTGGTATTAAATACCATTTTAACGAGACAGTCAATTGCATAATGAATGATTCCGGGCAGGACATGTGCCCGATGGAAAAGCTATCGCTGGGCAAAAGTCCAGATGAATTCCTGAAGGCTTTAAAAGAGCGGATGAGTATACCTGGGCGTTAGCTTTGCCAGGCATTTCGATACTATCTGTTGTCTTAAGACTCCCTGTTTTCCCTCATTTTTGAAAGAAAGAAGTCTAATTTCCTCTTTATTGAGGGGAGATTTTGAGATTTCAATATTTGAATTTGCTATAATGGAGTATTATCCCCTCAGGGAGCTTTAAATGTTAAAAGATATCTTGAAAATCCTCGAAAACGATGCCCGTATTTCTCCAAAGCAGATCTCCGACATGACAGGAATGACACAGGCGGAAGTCTCTAAGCTCGTTAAAAAAGCCTGGCAGGACCGGATTATCCTCAAGTACAAGGCAATCGTTAACTGGGACAAAGCCGAGAACGAGCATGTGTTTGCCCTGATTGAAGTCAAATTAGAACCACAGAAAGATGTGGGCTTTGACTCGGTGGCAGAACGCATCTACCGCTTTCCGCAAGCCCGCAGTGTTTATCTGGTATCGGGCACTTATGACCTATTGGTCCAGGTAGTCGGAAGGAATAACCACGAGATTGCTAACTTTGTATCCCAAAAACTCTCTCATATCGATGGAGTCAAAGCTACCAACACGCAGTTTGTTCTCAAACGCTACAAAGAAGATGGTGAGATTCTGGAAGATAAAGAGGAAGTAAACCGCCAGCAGGTTATTCTTTAATCAGGAGACTCCGATGTCCAAACAAATCACACTAAAACCAAAAATTAATTATCACATCTCACAACGTGCTAATAAGCTATCACCTTCTGGCATTCGGAAATTCTTTGACCTTGTCTATGCTATGCCGGATGCCATCTCTCTGGGCGTCGGCGAACCGGATTTCGTTACTCCCTGGCATATCCGCGAGGCAGCTATCGAGTCGATAGAAAAAGGTCAAACAATGTACACCTCTAACTCCGGGATTATCGAACTTCGTAAAGAACTTAATAAATATTTAAAAAATGAATACAATGTTGATTACGATCCTGTTACGGAAATGCTGGTAACAGTGGGGGTCAGTGAAGGACTGGACCTCGCGATGCGCGCAATTATTAACATTGGTGATGAGGTGATTATCTCCGATCCAGCATACGTAGCTTATGCTTCTGCTGTGATCCTGGCGGATGGCGTGCCGGTTTCTGTGCCCACCTATGAATCTAATGGCTTTGCGCTTGATGCGAAAGACGTTGAACGGTATATTACGAAAAAAACCCGTGCCATCCTCATCGGTTACCCTTCCAATCCTACAGGCGCTGTTATGTCCAAAGAGCAGTTAACCGCTATTGCCAAACTGGCACAGAAATATAATCTGATAGTGGTTTCCGATGAAATTTACGCAAAGCTGGTTTATGGCGCTACCCACACCTGTATCGCTTCACTACCGGGTATGAAAGAACGTACAGTTCTCCTCAATGGTTTCTCGAAAGCTTTCGCGATGACCGGCTGGCGTGTGGGTTATGCCTGCGCACCTAAAGAAATTATTGCCGCAATGACAAAAATACATCAGTATTCAATGATGTGCGTCTCCACCATGGGGCAAATGGCTGCCGTTGAAGCCTTGAGAAATGGCGCGGAACCGGTAAAAGAAATGGTTGACGATTATAATCGGCGGCGTCTCGTTATTGTCAAAGGGTTGTGTAGCATTGGGCTCTCATGCTTTGAGCCTAAAGGCGCTTTTTATGCTTTTCCGTCTATCAAGTGTACTGGGATGAGCTCAGAACAGTTTGCGGAGAAACTACTTGCTGAAGAAAAAGTTGCTGTCGTTCCCGGTTCTGCATTCGGCGCGTGCGGTGAAGGTTACGTTAGATGTTGTTATGCCACCGCGCTGGAAGATATCCAGGAAGCTCTCAAACGAATGAACCGTTTTGTGAAAAAATACCGGAAAAAGTAGATGGATATTCTTATTTGCGATAAGTGCGGATTTCAGCTCGATAAAAGAGAAGATATTGTTCTCGCGTTGGATGGCACGGAAGCCTGGCAGAATTCTTGCAGAGCACGTGGCGAAGAACCCAGGGGCTTATTTCCCTGTAAATATTACTTCCAATGTAAAGGCCAAATGCTTCTTATCAAAGAATCGAAGAAGAAAAAGGGACTTTTAAGGAACAAATAGCGTCCGGAGGCTTCAAAGGATGCCGAAGAAATCCGACAAATTAACCTATGCAAAGGCTGGAGTAGACCGCGACACTCATTCTGAAATAACCCAGGCGCTGAGGACACAACTTAAAATGAAAGACCCACGTATACTCAACAGGGTGGGTGCTTTCGCCTCTCTATTTGAAGCAAGCTTTCCCGGCATAAAAGACCCTGTGCTTGTTCTTAAAGCAGAGGAACCAGGTTCGAAACAGCTTCTAGCCCGTCAGTTTAACAAGATAGGATATATCGGCTTCGACATGATTAATCACCTCATAAACGATATTATCGTTATGGGTGCGAAGCCACTCGTAGTACTCGATGTTATTGTCGTGGGAAAACTGGTCAAAGAAGAAATTAATACAATAATTTCCGCGATTAACCAGGCTTGCGAGAACCAGGACTGCAGTCTCGTTGGTGGCGAAATCTCTGAACAGCCGGGTGTGATCCCTGAGGGTGTATTTGTATTAAGCTCAAGTGTGGTAGGAGTTGTCTCCAAGGCAAAAATAATCGATGGTTCCAGAGTAAAGAAGGGTGACAGAGTCATCGCCCTGGCTTCGAACGGTCTGCATACCAACGGCTATACCCTGGTTAGAAAATTGATAGCTACGAAACCAGGGATGTTGAAAGTCAAGGTGAACGGTGAAGATTTTATAGACGCGGCATTAAAACCTCATACAGCATATTATCCTTACCTGAGAGAAATCCTGAATTCTCCCAGAATCCGAGGCTTAGCCCATATCACGGGCGATGGCATCGCAGGTAACTTGGAGCGTATATTACCCGCTGGTTTGAGTGCGCTCGTGCACCTTGATAAAATCGAAGTCCATCCGATTTTTAAAGTTATCAAGGAAGTTGGCGGCGTACCTGAATCTGACATGATTGCAAACCTTAACATGGGTGTCGGTATGACGATGGTTACCAGTCTTGTCGAAGAACCGAGGATGATGCGTTATTTAGAATCAAAAGGTATTCATGCCTATCATATCGGTGACATCATCAGTGATGTTGATAACTCTGTAAAATATGCAGGCAAATTAAGCTGGAAAATTCGATAACAGTGTATAAACATTGTTAAGGAGGTAAAATGCCCAATCCAAATGGTCCATATCCGGGAAGACAGCTTTTTGTCGGATTGACCGCCAAGGGTGCTCCGGCGATAATTTACCTGGTAACCGGACGCAGTCCAGCCAGCCGAGAACGAAAAGCCATCAAGCGAAACAACGTTGTCATCATCGGCCCGCTTGGGGATGTGCCTTACGATCCGCTGCGCCATTATACAGCCATAAAATACGACAACATCAGCGGGATTGTTGCTGTGAGTAATGGTATCCAGACCGAGGCTATTTTTGAAACTTACCGTCTTTTTCATAATGTCGGTTCCAGTCCTAAACCAATCAACTTAAAAACAATCATGGAAGGCGCAAAGAGCGAGCCTGATAGTTTGAATACACCGCGTATCTCAGGTTTGATAACCAAAGAAGCCGGATCTTTTTATACGATGGTGGCAATCAAGAGACACGATATGCCAGCAAAGGTATTTTCTGTAAAACCGACACCGGGTACATTTATCGGGATATCGACTTACCAGGGTGACATGGACAATCCGCGAGGCTATGACGTCGGTTCCGGTGTAAAGAAAATCAAACCGCGCGTAGTCACTGCACCCAAACTTGCCCAGTACCTTTATGATTTGTCTTTGGCTGAGTATAACGGTGATGACATCCGGGTTTGTGCAATCGGTGGGATTTTTGTCAACGGGAAGTTCAAGTTATCGGTGATAAACAGGTTTAGTAAATAACGAAAACCGCCAGGTACTAGAGATAATAGAAAGGGCACATTCGAATAGAGTGTGCCCTTTTTTAATCGTTTGATGATCTCTAACGCAACAGTGAACCGCCGTCAACCAATATTGTCTCACCGGTCATGTAGCTGGATGCATCCGAAGCTAGGAATAAAATAACATTCGCCAGCTCTTGAGGCTGTCCCAGATGACCGACAGGCAACCGCTTCCCCATCGAATCCTTGGTGGCTTTTAACTGTTCCGGTGGCAGAGCTCCGAAATTAGAATCGAACAACCTCGTCTCAACTGCTCCCGGTGCGATGCAATTTGCGAAGACCCCATATTGCGCCCATTCCAGTGCCATTACCTTGGTAGCCTGGACAACGCCCGCTTTCGCGATCGAATAGTGCCCGAGCGGCACCTGGACTCTGAAAGCGTCCACGGAAGCAATATTAATTATGCGGCAGCCGCCCTTGTCTTTCATCGCTCTAACAACTGCCTGGCTAAGGAAAAATAATCCCTTCAGATTTAGATTAAGAACGGAATCCCAGGCTTGTTCAGTCATTTCAAGAGCAGGTACACCAAAACCCATCCCTGCATTATTCACCAGGATGTCGATGCGGCCGAATTCTGCCATCACTCGGTCTACTAGTGGTTTGAGATTTTCCATCTTGCCGATATGCGCTTCGACCGCCAGGGCTTTTTTGCCGAATTTTCGGACTTCAGTAGCTACTTTTTCCAGATCGGGTAATTTCCGGCTTGATACAGCTACATCAGCGCCTGCCTGCGCAAAAGCTAATGCAGTTGCAGCGCCAATGCCCCTGCTTCCGCCGGTAATCAGAGCCTTCTTACCTTCGATCGAAAATTGAGATACGTCAACCATCAATTCTCCTCGTAAACATAATAATGCAATATTTTAACACATGCCAACCGAATCCATTTTCTCGTAACCCAAGCGTCCCTGCTTGCGGCATTTGGGTAACGCAGTATTCTCTACGAATGTACGGGATCACAAGCACGGAGGCTTGTAATGACGATATATTTTAAACAAAAAAAGAGAGGGCTTTCGAGAGCCCTCTCACTTTAATACTCTTGTGGTATGTTATTTTTATATTTAGTAGAGAAGAAGATTTGCGTGATGTTCGATTACGTAGGTTGTTGGGGTCGTGAATTTATTACCAACCAGTAAACCAATGACCTGCCCAACTACTGCTACTGATTTTACAATGCTTTTCATTTGCGCTCCTCCCTAACCTTTACACTATCAATATAGAATATGCGAGTAACAAGATGGTTAAAAGGAGGAGCACCAAGTAAAATCGTCGTAACAGGCAGGTTACGGATTGGTTACAGTTTGAAGGTGAAAAAACCGTCTTATTCAGAGATCATGCCGTACATTTGGCTGGGACAGAGGTACAAGGGGAATTTCTTCAATAAACGACGGCGTGATTCATAGCAGAGGTGGCATGCGTCGGCGTATTTAGCCTTGTGGCGAATTTTATAATGACCAACCAGTCCCACCGGTCCTTTTTCCAGCAGCGGTCCGATAATAGGGTGTGCTTGAGGTTTATAGGAATGACAGATTTCTTTTAAAGAAATATTGAATAAATTGCCGATCGAAATACCCTGGCAAACGTGCAAATTCCCGAAAGCGTCAACATGTACCCTTTTCGGATTTTCGAGGTCTTCATAAGGGCAAGATGTGAATTGCTCCCAGTCATGTTGGGCAGCTTTGACGGATAATTTCTTCGCGGCTCTTCCGCGGTACATAATCTTCCCATCAGATGAAGCTTCGTCACTGGGTTGAGCTTTGCTAATTACTCCGACCGGGATGCCGAGCCGTCCGGCGGCAGCTTTTATGTTTTGCGATTGCTCGCTTATTTTCTGGTCATAGTGATACAGGTCGCTGCTAATCGAAAGGTCACCTACTATGCCTTTAAAAGGTTTAAGCCATTCAACAGCGTCCTTTTCAGAATTAGCCCAATATCCATTGCTCACAATCCCTGTCTTAAATCCCAACCGATTTGCCAGCTTAATCCCTTTGACGAGTATCGGATAATAGAGAAAAGGTTCGCCGCCTTCAAAACAAATTGACTTGATTGTCCTTACATCTCTGGCTTGATCTAATACCCTGCGAATTTGTTCGAGCGTAAAGGTACCGCCCTGGGAAGGGCTTCCCCATACAAAACAATGTTCGCACTCAAATATGCACTGGTAGGTCAGGAGAAAATGAAGTCCTGATAACTTGAGCATCTTACTACTCCCCGAGTCATACTGTCGGTCAAAAGAAAAACAGGACTCTAAAAGATCAGATTTTCAATATTCCTGGTACCAGGTTTCTGAACCTTGCTTAAGTTCAGTTATGGAAGTGCCGTATTTTTTATACCAGGGTTTACCGTGCTTCCTGACAATGTCATTCAGTCTCTGGAAACGCCCGGCGACTGTCGAGCGGTAATACTCGATCCGCTTCGATGTCTCAGTCATCGGCATCACTTCCTGCCAGATAGCTCTACCACCCAGAAATCCGGACGCACCCGCTTCGCAGGCAATTTCAACCTGGGTACAGAACGTCTCGATATCTACACCGGCACTGAGCAGCACCCATGGGACCTGTGATGTTTTATCCAGTTCACGACATAATTTTGATAACGAGTCCCTATCTTTATTGAATTTCAGGTCGGCGGGAAATTCGGCTTTAAGCACATTGATAGGCAAAGCCGTAATGTCGCGTGCAGTCTCA
>CAYHBE010000028.1:0-9692 GCA_964354765.1 uncultured Dehalococcoidales bacterium
TACTAACACGCTGAGCCTGGGTATTCGCGCTGGCATTACACACCCAACCGTTGTATATGAAATCTTCTTTAATGTACTTGCGTTCGCTGTACTACTTCAGCTGCGAGGCAGACTCAAACCGCAAGGCTCTCTTTATTTAGTGTACCTCTCGCTCTATTCCGTCTGGCGTCTTGGTGTTGATTTCCTGCGCGATGGTACACCTTTTCTGTTTGGACTACATCAGGCGCAAGTCATCAGCATTGTAATCCTGCTAATAGCGGTACCGTGGATGGCAATGAATACGCGGTGGACAAAACCTGAACTTGAACCAGTTCTTATCGAAAATAAGGATTTGAAAGAAGAACCTACCAAGGCTGCTTAGATAGCAAACTTATCCCTCGTAAAAGTGAGATCGAAAGGATTTTCAGAGTAGTGTTGTGTAGGTGGAGGTAGCAAAACCCACCAAACGTTCTCTTATCAAGCCACGCAGCCAAGAATCAGGATTTTTTGGCATACCCGAATGGACTGGAGATCCAGCCATTTTCGCTGTCAACCTTCAAACCACATCCCAACCTTCGGGTAATACAGGAATTTTCCACGACGGATCAGGCTTCCAGTGCTCCCAAGGGTTGAAGACCGACTTACCAGATTGGAGCAAGCCGAGGGCTTTCAGACCTTCGGTACGAAACATTTTAGCTTCCTCGGGTGATACCAAACCAAAATCCTGAGCCTCCTGGAACTCATCATCATCTTTCCAATGCCATGTCCTCAAGTCGGGCTCTACTATTATGTCAAGAAGCATATCAATGTAATCGAATCCGCGATCAGTATGTGTCAAGGGGTATTCAAGATTGATGTACCATCGGTTAAGAGTCCAATCTGTGTTGCGAAACAGAAGTATTGAAAATTTCGTGTCTGGATTTGAAAGCCGTAACGTGCCGCCTCCTTCCAACATTACATCGCGTAGTGCCCAATTCCCTTGTTTACAATCTATAACGGATACATCTCCGCCTTGATGATTTCTCGCTCTCTTCCAGTGCGTACCTGGAACCCAATATATGGCTATCAGTTCAGGTGTATCTTGAATTAGTATCATAGGGCGTGCTGTCCAGACTCTTAGCTGCCAAATTTCCCTGACAAGAACTATTTGTCCGGGCTTAAAATATTGTTTTTCAATATTCAAAAGAGTTCTGCGCTCGCTAACATAATAAAACAGACTAATTTGAATTGGCGAAATCCAGGATATTCAATCGCAGTGTTGACCTGCCGCCCCACTGATCGAGTTCCAACTGGTACGCAATATCCAAAGGAGATTTCATCTCAGATAGATTTTCTCCGCACCCGAATGCAACTGCGTCCCAGTAGCTCCCATTTTGTTCCAATCTCAGCCGCAAATGGTCGCCCGAGCTGCCCATGGTCCGGCAATTCACCAGTTTTACCCTGCGGCTTACCAAGACCGGTACCGGATTGCCCTGTCCGAACGGTGCCAACCGCTGAATATCGCTGTAAGTATTTCCGTTAAGCTCATGGAGCGAAGCCTCAGCATCAATATTAATCCTCGGCCGGAGGTCTACCCCCGATAGCTGTTTATCTGCTAACCTGTTTAGGTTTTCACGCAGGCGATTAAGATTATGGGTTAGTATAATGAAACCAGCGGCTCCAGCGTGTCCGCCGAACTCCAAAAACAGGTCGTGGCATTCTGTTAGAGCGTTAATCATGTTGAATTCAGGAATACTGCGGCAGCTACCGCTGCTAACGCGCTTGCCTTCACGCACTACAATGGCAGGACGGTAAAATTCATCAGTAAGACGGCTCGCGACCAATCCTGAGACACCCGATGGATAATCTTCATCACTCACCAGGAGTAACGGCGTCAACGGCGCAGAAAGCACCTGGTCCTTAGCCCGGCTCGTCGCGCGTGCCGTTATTTGCTGACGCTCACTGTTTTTCTGTTCCAACCACGTTGCCAGTTCGAGAGCCCGTGATTGAGAATTCGTCGTTAAAAGCTCATATGAAGGCAATGCATGATCGAGCCGGCTGGCAGTATTAATACGCGGCGCAATCGTCCAGGTAATATGTTCGGAGCCGAGGTTTGCTGAAGGTATCCCGGCACATGTGAGCAATTCTTTTAATCCCAGACGGAGAGCGGAGTTCATGCGTTGGAGACCTCTTTTCACTAGATACCTGTTTTCTCCGAGCAACGGGGTTAAGTCCGCCACTGTCCCCAGCGATACCAGGTCGGTAACCTCTTCCAGCAGATCATCCTTCCCCAATCCATTGAAAACTGCCTGAAGCAACTTGTAAGCGACGCCTACGCCCGCCAGGTCTATGAAAGGATAACTACAGCCGGGGAGTTTTGGATTTAATATCGCCAGCGCCTGGGGTAAATCAGCAGGCGGCGTGTGATGGTCGGTAATGATGACATCTAACCCCATTCTCTGGGCTCTTTTTACAGACAAAGCGCCTGTTATTCCGCAGTCGACGGTTATTACAAGGCTCACGCCATCTTTCTTAAGATTTTCCAACGCAGCAATTTTCAGACCGTGCCCTTCATTAATTCGATGAGGAATATACGGCACAATGTTTGGGGTCAGATGTGAAAGTCCCTGTATCAGTAAAGCCGTTGCTGTGATGCCGTCGGCATCGAAATCGCCATAAATAGCTATCTTTTCTGCCCCGAGGATAGCCCGGTAAACACGAGCGGCGGCTTTATCCATGCCGGGTAATAGCATTGGATCACAAGAAAGACGTTGGTCGGCTTTGAAGAATGGTTCAACATGTTCAGTCGCTGTTATACCGCGATTATTAAGAAGCTGGGCAATAAGCGGTGGTAATCCGGATGCGATGAGCGGATGCTCTCTGGATAAAGGTGGCAAAAGGTTCCACCGTTTATGATTCAAGGCTAAGCCTCGTTGAATTTTCTAACTACCAGCACCGAATTGTGACCGCCAAAACCGAAAGAATTGGATAGGGCAGTCGTAATGTCTACTTTCCGGGCTACATTCGGCACGTAATCCAGATCGCAATCCGGATCTGAAGTCGTATAGTTAATGGTTGGCGGAATAATCTGATTATTAATCGCGAGCATGCAAATCGCCGCTTCAACGGCACCCCCGGCACCTAGCATGTGACCGGTCATTGACTTGGTGCTGCTGATTGCCAGTTTGTTTGAGTGGCTGTTAAAAACTGTTTTGATCGCTTTAGTCTCAATTTTATCGTTTAGAGGCGTGGAAGTGCCGTGAGCGTTTATGTAATCTATTTCCGACGGCTGGATACCAGCTTTACGCAAAGCCATCTTCATCGCGCGGATAGCTCCGTCCCCATTCTCTTCTGGAGCGGTGATATGGAATGCATCGCTGCTCGCTCCGTAGCCGATAAGTTCACCAACAATGTTAGCTCCGCGCTGTCGAGCGTAATCGAGGTCTTCCAAAACTAAGATGCAAGCACCTTCTGCCATGACAAAACCATCGCGCTGGGCATCAAAAGGTCGAGAGGCTGCTTTAGGATCGTCGTTGCGTGTTGAAAGCGCTCGTGCAGAGTTGAATCCCGCGATACCAACCGAGGTAATGACCGCCTCGGAACCGCCTGCAAACGCGGCTACGCAATCGCCTCGTTTGATAGTCTCGTAAGCAGTTCCGACTGCATCAGATCCGCTTGAGCAGGCTGAAGTCGGGCAGAAGTTAATACCGCGTATACCCAGGGCAATTGAAATTTGCGCACCCGCCATGTCAGATATCATCATCGGGATCATAAATGGGCTCACTCTGTCCGGCCCCTTGTCGAACAACGTTCTCATCTGTTCAGAAAGGGTAATCAGTCCTCCAATTCCGCTCCCAACGATAACCGCAATTTCGTCCCTGTTGCTTTCATTGATCTGCAAACCGGAATTTTTCAGCGCTTCCATACTGGCAACAACCGCAAACTGCGAAAAGCGGTCCATTCGGCGTGCTTCTTTTCGGTTTATATAATTGGTCGGGTCAAATCCTTTAACCTCGGCAGCGAATTTCGTCTCATGCTGACTGGCGTCAAACTGAGTAATAAAGTCAACCCCTGATTTACCATTGATTAGACCATCCCAGGTACTGGGCGTATCCAGTCCCAGCGGACTGATGATTCCAATGCCAGTTACTACAACTCTTTTTTTATCGTTAATGGGCACAGTGATTCTCCTTAAAGAAAATGGGGGATTAACTGAGGATTTGATGCATACAGTTAAGGTTAAGTATACTGGAAAGTGAGATATCCGTCAAATCAACTACGGATAAAACAAGCTCAAAACTGTGTTTCGACGGAATTCATCATATATGAAAATAGCTTTTGAAACCCTGGGATGCAAACTTAACCAGGCAGAAACAGAAACACTTGCCAGAAATTTTAGTGATGCCGGACATGAACTGGTCAAGCAAATAGAAGATGCCGATATCTATATCCTGAACACTTGCACTGTCACTCAAACTGCAGATAGCAAGTCCCGACACCTGATACGGCAAGCCCGCCGCCGTAATCCGGACGCACAGATCATCGTTACGGGTTGTTACGCCGAGCGGGTGCCGCTTGACCTGGAAAATCTGGACGAAGCTGATATGGTTGTAGGAAACCAGGGCAAAACGTCTTTGATCAAGCTCCTTGAGAGAGAGGGTTACTTAACAAAAAACCGCTCCCGCAGTTCAAGTAGAGCTGATTCTATTTTTCGCACCCGCGCTTTTATTAAAATCCAGGACGGCTGCCAAAATTTCTGCGCCTATTGCATCGTGCCTTATGTGCGTGCCCATGAGAAGAGTGAGCCTGATATTGAAGTCATCGAACAGGTGAAGCAAAGAGTCAAAGAAGGTTACCAGGAGGTTGTACTCACAGGAACGAGAGTTGGTGCGTATAATTATAACTGTTTAAGTTTAAAAGACCTGGTCGAGCGGATATTGTCAGAAACGGATATTCGTCGCTTGCGCCTTTCTTCTTTGCAACCTCAGGAAATCTCTATTGAGCTGTTGAAACTCTGGCAGGACAATCGACTCTGCCCTCATTTTCACCTGTCACTGCAAAGCGGGAGTGACAGTGTGCTCAAACGAATGCGAAGACGATACACTTCTGGTGAATATGAGAAAATGGCTGCAACCATTCGGGCACTGGTCCCTAACGTAGCAATCACCACCGATATCATCGTCGGATTCCCTGGTGAAACTGATAAAGAATTCGAAGAGAGTTTGAACTTTTGCCATCGACTCAATTTCGCACGCATTCATGTATTTCCATTTTCTCCCCGTTCGGGGACAGAGGCAGCCGGGATGGAGGGACAAGTACCGGTAAAAATTAAAAAGGAACGCACCCGCTTGATGCTTGAAGTCGCAGAGAAAAGTGCACGAAACTTCAAGGAACAGTTTAATGGGGAAGAACTTGATGTCCTCTGGGAAAAGCAGACCGGGCAGGGAGTTTGGTCTGGTGTTACAGGTAATTACATTCGTGTTTACAAAAACGAACGTAACAATATCACTAATAAATTGTCAGCGGTTAAACTGAGTTAATGTTAAAATCAGGGAGGTTGTGAATGAACCAAAATCACTTCCTGGACCTGTTTTTCAATCCCAAGAGTGTTGCGATAGTCGGAGCCAGCCGCCAGAGGAATACCGCCAATTACTGGCTGACAGCGAACTTACTGAACTTGAAATACGCAGGCAAAATTTACCCTGTTAATCCAAACGCAGCGGAAATACTAGGCTTAAAATGTTATCCCAGCGTGCGCGATATCGAGGGCGAAATCGACCTGGTAGCCATCTCTGTACCTGCCCACTTGACATTAGGTATAGTCAAGGACTGCATCGTAAAACACGTGAAGGGCATTGTCATCATCGCTGGTGGATTCTCTGAAACAGGAGGCGGTGGTCAGAACCTGCAGGAAGAAATTAAACGGTTGCTGAACGAGAATGGCATTCGCTGCATAGGGCCAAATTCGCTCAGTCCGATCAACTCGGCTAATAACTTCATCATCGGCTTCGGAGCAGCTTATAAGCTGCCAAAAGGTCGGTTGTCATTTATTTTCCAATCAGGTCTTTATCAACCGCGATTAGACTACTTACTCAACGACATGCATATCAACATCAGCAAGCTAATCGACCTGGGTAACAAGATGGACATCAATGAGACCGACGCCCTGGAGTATCTAAAGGATGATCCTGAAACTGAAGTTATCGCTGTACACATGGAGAGCATTGCTGGTGATGCCAGACGCTTCTTTCAATTGCTCAAAGAGATCACTCCTAAAAAACCGGTCATTGTTCTCAAATCAGGCAGAACACCTGCGGGAGCAAAAGCTGCATCTTCACACACCGGAGCAATTATTAAAGCCAGCGATGTCGTTTTCGATACGGCTCTGAGACAGGCGGGTGCGATTCGTGTTCATGGTTTGGATGAATTTTTTGATCTTGCTAAGGTCTTCGAGTATTACCAGCCAATGAAAGGCAACCGTATTGCCGTCGCGAGCTTTTCCGGAGGAGAAGGCGTCATCACGACCGATTTTTGTTATCTCAACGGACTTACTCTCGCTCATCCCTCTGAGGAATCAATGAAAGTGCTCCGCACTATCATGCCTCCCTGGGAGATTCCGGTAAATCCTTACGATACCGGCGTGGCAAATCAGTTTGTCTCTACCGATACCGTTTCAGTTTACGTAGATACTCTCTCGAACGACCCGAACGTCGACTGTCTTGCAATCCAGGTGGGCGGTCCCCAGACTCTAATTACTGTCGGGTCACAAGCTACGTTAGACAGATGGACGGAATATTATATTAAAGCGGTCCAGAGGGATAAAAGATTGGTAATATGGCCTCTCGATCCTCGCAATGTCAAAGAGATGACAGATGTTCTTGAATCGCACCGTATTCCAGTTTATCCATCAGCGGAGCGAGCGGTGAGAGCACTGGGAGCTCTTTACAGGTATCAGACAATCAGAGAACGAGTTTAGTTTTTCTTTAACTTGCTACTCTTCTTCACAGGATTTTTAAATTCACAAGGTACTTTTGTCTGACATAAACCACAACCTGTGATGCCTACCTTGAGATTCTCCCGTAAACCGGCAAATTCCCTTATCTGGAATTCAAGACACTTGATTTTGTCATGCCCCGCTTCGGTGATAGCCCCTGCCGGGCAACGGGCGATACACGCTTTACAGCTGCCGTTCACATAAAACGTACAATTAGCGTAAGGCGTGTTGGCAGAACGGGTACTTGGCGTTAAAATCATGTCGGTCACTACGCTGCCGCAGCGATGCGCAATCCCCTTTTCAGTGATGAATCCATCAGATAGACTGAATGTCCCGAGTCCTGCCGCATATGCGATATGTCTCTCAGACCAGTTGGAGTACGGACCTTTTTCATTGTTATACTGCTTGAAGTGCGATCCAATACCCGGCGCCGTGGCTTTGTATCCTTTATCATTCAACATCTTTATAACATATTCTCGGAGAGCTTCGTTAAATTTCTCGCCATACCACCTGGTGTACGACCACAAACGGCTTGGCTGTAATTTTTCTTTTCGATTCGATTTCCGAATGTTCTCAGCGATCGGAAGGATCCAGCTAATAACAGAAAGCCGGTGCGGCAGACTTTCTGGTTTTATGTTATATGCTGCGGCAAGCGCCTCACGTGGCATCATATGTACTATCCCGATGATTTTCTTGTATTGGATAAATAGCTCATCTTCACTATCGGCGTATTTAATCAGAGGCTCATCGAAAATTTTTTGATTGGGATCATCAGGCATGCGGTTTAAAGGGCTGGTACGTCCGAACTCTTTTATTTCTGATTCAATAACACTGTCATTACTTTTCATTTTTCAACCTCTAGTCTTCTAAGAGAAAATTGATGTTCCGGCACTATTTTACTCGACGCACAAGAATATCTCAAAATTTATTGATAAATTGTTACGTATGTCATAAACGGTTCTGATATAATTTATACATACAGGTAGGAGGAAGTGAATGCCGCGATTTGATATCAATATTTTTGTCCGTACAGTTGAAAAAATAAGAGAAAAAGCGCTCGCTGAAAGCCGATTACTTGATAATCCGACCGATGCAGTGCTTAGAAAGATAGCAGAAAAAGAAGACGGGGTAAGACTGACACGATACGGAAGCCTCGTGGCGTCAGGCGAACCAACTTCCAGGGCAGCGATGTTTACCAAAAACAATATCGACAATACTTTTGGTGAAGCTGAAATTGAGTTACTCAAGCAGTGTGAGAAAGTCCTCAGCCAGAAAAAACTCATCTCGATCGACCGAATAGTTGGCAACCAGAACTCAGGAGTTACCGTCCGTGTTACCGTCCCCGAAGAGTTCGCCCACACAGCATTCGGCGGTAAGAACCTTTTTGTTGCGCCGCTGGGAAAAGTGGACAAGCCCAATTACGAGATTATTTTCTTCAAGGATGAAGAGTTCGAAAACAATAAAAAGAAGTCGCTTCCCGAAAAGGATATAACCATTCGGCTAGCGATGCTCGAAGATGGTCGCGTCATTAAAATTGTTCGTAACGGCAACTATATAGGCGAATATAAAAAAGGTGTTTTCGCTGCCGAAGACTGGGTCGCCAAGACACGGCGTGGCGGAATTTTTTTACACGCCGGCTGCCGCGAGGATTTCCTGCAATCAACACACGGCGAATACCGTACCACAAGGTCTCTTCTTACCGCGCTCAGCGCTAATGGCAAAACAACGACTTCAAGCAAAGTCCTGGCACGCAAAGGACGTGAGAAATCATGGCTTGTACAGGATGATGGTGGTACGTTACTGCCTGATGGATCGTTTCACGGCTTTGAGCAGGGGGGCATTTTTGTTAAAACCGAAAACGTCAGCCCTCACGATCAACTCGAGATTTACTATGGTCTACTAAAACCTGATACAGTCTGTGAAAACGTCCATGTGACTGAAGACGGTGATTTTGATTTTTATAACCTGGAAGAAACAGCCAATGGTCGCGCCGTGGTAAAACGCCAGGATTTCATGCATGCCAGCGCACATATCGACGTGGAACGAATTGATAACCTTATCCTAATTACCAGGGGTCCGATTATCCCTGCGATTGCTCGTCTTACACGTGAACAAGCGGTCGCGTTCATGATCCTGGGACAGGCTATGGAATCATCTGCCGGCGATCCAACCCGCGCCGGGACAATCCGCAGTGAATTCTTCTACGATCCATTCATGGCGGGAAACAAAGCTGAACATGCCAACCGACTTTACGATATTCTCCAGGGTCTGCCTCATATGCGCTTCTTCTTGCTTAATACCGGCGGTATTGGCGAAGGCACCAGGTACATGGATATCAGGCTAGAGAACACTCTTGGCATCCTGGATTCTCTCTTCCGCGGCGGCTTGGAAGATTGGATGGAATCAATTTCCGGGCTTGAAGTACCGGCAGCGGTACGTGTGGTCGATGATATTTTCTTCCACCCGGAAATCTTGTATTCTCGCGGTGAATTCGAAAAGAGGCAGATAGAACTCAACAGGTTCCGCCGCCAGGCAATTGAGGCAGTTGGAGAAGGACTCCACCCGGCTATCAAGAAAGTATTTGAATAATAACTCGTAAAATATTTTTTATAAATCGAATATCGAGGCCGGGTTAGGAATATGATCGGGCGGTCTGACTAATTTCATTTTACGTGCATCATTTGGGCAGGTAAGTACACAAAGACCACACCCGATACATTCTTCGGTGTCAGTATAGGAA
>CAYHBE010000029.1:0-9621 GCA_964354765.1 uncultured Dehalococcoidales bacterium
ATTCGAGGAGTTTGTTTTACTTGACCAGGTCGGGAGAATGCAGCTTCCCAAGGAATATGTCGACAAACTAAAACTTAAGAATAGAATTCGAGTAAAGCTGAATGGCGATAATTTGACTATTTTACCAGCCGATGAGGAACCTAAGGAGGGCAAGTGAAGGAGTCACTCATCTCAGCCCGTGATATAAAACGGGTCTTTACTGTCGGACACCAGGTCATAAACGCGCTGCGCGGTATCGACCTCGATATTCTCCCAGAACAACTAGCAATAATTACCGGAAGATCAGGTTCAGGTAAGACAACATTATTGAATATTCTCGCCGGACTGGACCGTCCTGACAGCGGTAGCGTCTATTTTCGCGGTGCAGAACTTTCCAATTTGCCTGAGAGTACACTCGTCGACTTAAGAAGAAAAGAAGTCGGATTCGTTTTCCAGTCATTTGCTTTACTGCCATTACTCTCTGCTTACGAAAACGTGGAGCTCCCGTTACGAATTGCGGGATGGAATCGGTTGGAACAAAGACAACGAGCCCACGAATGCCTAGAAATGGTTGGCCTTGAGAAACGCTCCAATCATCGCCCTTATGAGCTCTCCGGGGGTGAACGGCAGCGGGTCGCGATCGCACGTGCCCTTGCACACCGTCCGTGTCTCATCCTGGCTGACGAACCTACCGGAGAACTTGATGCTACGACCAGCCTGGCAATATTCACGCTGTTACAGCAAATTATCTCTAAAGAAGGCGTTACGGTTATCGTTACGACCCACGATACCAGCATGACTCGTTTTGCTGATGTCACGTGGCACATGAGTGACGGTACTTTCGTTAAAGCGTAAGTCTTATTTTCCGCCGGTAACTGGCGTCGACCAACGGATATCCAATCTTGCACTCTTTAATGCCGGTACAACAACACTAATTGAGTTGTCATCCAACGGATTATCACGAACGTTGACAAAGTGTCCGGTTTTGAAGCTGCCATTAGCGAGAACCGGGTTCAGATCAGTGATACGATTCTCCTGGAGCCACAACCAGATAAGGTTTTGCAGGTTACTGATCACCTGAATGTCGACGATATCATTGCCAGCGATATTTAGAGAGGTAAGATTGGTAAGTGTTGTCAGAGGCGTAATATCCGTAATGTTGTTATATGCTAATCCCAGCTCCGTCAGGTTTGTAAGAACAGATAAAGGCGAGATATTCGAGATACCGTTGCTTGATAAACCGAGGAAAACCAGGTTCTTGAGGGTCGATGGGGATTTTAAGTCGGTTATTGAATTACCAGTCAGTGTCAGTCGTGTGAGTGACGTTAGCTCTGCCAGTTGACTCGCATCAGATAATCCGCAGTTTGCCATGCTCAAGTCGGTTAGACTTAGAAGCGAGTGCAGGGGTGTGAGATCTGTAACCCTGTTGCCATCCAGGTTCAAACTTTCTAATTTAACCAGTAATTGTAAGGGACTGATCTCGGTAATAGCATTCCATTCAAGATGTAATTCCTTGAGATTGATAAGCTTTGATATGGGATAGATATCTTGTATTCGATTGTCGACCAGACTTAGAGAAGTGAGATTAGTACAATATTCAATTCCCTTGAGATTGCTGATATCCTTGCCCGAAGCCTGGAGTACCGTCAGACTCTCCAGGTCAGCCGCCACTATGGGACCGGTGTTCTTGCCGATCACTTCTCTAATAGTCTGCTCCAGGGCGATGTCTTCAAATACCGTCGTTTGCCCGCTGCTTTGTGAGACAGGCTGGTTTTCTTTGCTGCTAAAGAGAGAACATCCGCCGAACAAAAAAACCAATAACGAAACTGACAATGTAATAGTTATTTTCTTCATAAATTTGATGAATTGACCTTTTAAACTCGAGGGAGTTCTTGATACATGTATTAACCACATAGCAAGCTAACACTATATACTCTAACTCATCTGCTGTCAATGTCGCTGTGAAGTAAGGTCTCTCCCTCTTTTCGCAATATTTCACCGCCAATAATGTTACAGAATCGGTTCTTTAAGACCAGGAACATGAAAACATAATAGAAGTAATAAGAGGAGTGAATACCGTTCAAATGGATTTCTAAACGCCGGACTAAACATCTGTACCACCAGAATTTTATCACAGGAGACTAATTGTTCAAAGCTATTAAAGAATTCGACGAAATATTTTATCCGGAAACATTATAGACAAGGTCTTTAGAAGAGAATATACTTATGCTACTATATTTTGTATTCGCACAACTCCGTAAATATTTGAGCAAGGAGTCTATTGAAAGCGTTACTCGTTTATCCTGAATACCCCGATACATTTTGGAGTTTCAAACATGCGTTGAAGGTTGTTTTAAAGAAAGCGACCCATCCCCCACTCGGCCTTGTAACTGTAGCAGCAATGCTCCCTGCCGATTGGGACAAAAAACTTATCGACATGAATGCCCAAACGCTTAAAGACACGCACATAAAATGGGCGGATTATATTTTTATCAGCGCCATGGTGGTGCAGAGAGACTCTGTTAAGCAAACCATCGCCCGGTGTAAAGCGCTAGGGAAAAAAATAGTCGCCGGTGGACCTCTCTTCACAAGCGAACCTGAAGCATTCAGCGAGATCGACCACCTGGTACTCGACGAGGGCGAAATTACACTTCCGAAGTTCCTAAAGGATTTTGAACAAGGAACAGCGCAACGTTTGTACACTTCCAAGGAGCGTCCTGACATTACCAAAACCCCAATACCCTTATGGTCGCTTATCAAGATGAACAAGTACACTTCGATGAATATCCAGTATTCGCGAGGCTGTCCTTACGATTGCGAATTCTGTGACATTGTAACTTTGAACGGACACACTCCGAGAACTAAAACTAAGCAACAGGTCATCAACGAACTCGAAGCACTGCAGGACGCCGGCTGGAAAGGCAGTATTTTTGTTGTTGACGACAATTTTATCGGAAATAAAAGAAAACTTAAGGAAGAGATACTACCCGCTTTAATAAAATGGCGAAAGACCAGGAAATATATTCCGACCTTCTTCACAGAAGCTTCTATCAATCTTGCCGATGATGAAGAGTTGATGCGCTTAATGGCAGATGCCGGTTTTGACAGGGTCTTTGTTGGTATTGAAACACCTAACGAAGATAGCCTAGTGGAGTGCAATAAACTTCATAACAAGAACCGCGACCTGGTGGCGGCAGTAAAGACCATTCAAGCTCACGGCATGGAAGTACAGGGTGGATTCATTGTCGGATTCGATAATGACCCGACTTCGATTTTTCAGAGACAAATCGAGTTTATCCAGAAGAGCGGTATAGTGACCGCTATGGTCGGTCTACTAAATGCTCCGCGCGGCAGCCGTCTTTATGAAAGGCTCAAAAAAGAGGACCGCTTGCTGGAAGGCGGCACCGGTGACAACACAGATTGCTCAATTAATTTTGTTCCTAAAATGCGGCTTGAAACGCTCCTCAATGGCTACAAACAAATCATGAATACTATTTACACCCCCAAACATTTCTACGAACGCATCAAAACATTCTTGAAGGAATTCAAACCCCGCCATTATGAAGTTAAATTGTATCAGGTGCGCTTTTATCATATCGTAGGGTTTGTGCGTGGATTTTGGCTTCTTGGTGTGGTTGATAAAGGCCGGAAATATTTCTGGAGTTTTATTATTCCGATACTCTTCAAACGGCCTAAATTCTTTCCGTTATCTCTTATTTTATCTGTATATGGTCTTCATTTCCGCAAAGTGACTGAAAAATTCTCCAGAACCACAACGACACTGGGCAAGCAAGAAATACCTGAGATAAAGAGTATCTAACTTGTTTTGAATGCTGCACAGGTAAATGGAAAAGTTGCGACGTCAATCAGATGAATCCAAAAGGAGACCAGGGCTATGAAGCTGTCCTTTATTCCTCAAGATAACCAGTTTTTTACACTTTTCGTAGAGAGCGCTCAAAACGCCTGTGAGGTAGCCCAAAAACTCAAGGACTTACTATACAACTGGACTGGAGTTGAAGATAAGATAGCGGCTATTGCAGACCTGGAACACAAAGGAGACAATGTCACGCACCAGGTCGCAGGTCTTTTACACCGCACATTTGTCACACCGTTCGACCGCGAGGATATCGCTGCGCTTTCGCACACAATGGATGATGTAACAGACTTTATCCATTCTGCCGCAGATGCAATGTTGTTGTACCGTATAACTGAACCCACTCAGCGGGCAAAAGAACTTTCGGATGTGATTGTAGAGATCACGGCTGAAGTAGAGAAAGCTGTTGTACTCCTGAACAAAAAACTCGACCAGCGCGAGATGCTCAAGTACTGCGTTGAGATTAATCGCCTTGAGAATGTAGCTGACAGGATCTACCGGGCGGCGCTCGCGGAACTTTTTGCCAAATCGACTGACGTAGTTTACATTATGAAATGGCGGGAAATTTACGAGCATATGGAAACTGTCACCGACCGCTGCGAAGATGTCGCCAACGTCCTTGAAGGTGTAGCAATAAAGTATTCATAATGGTATATTAGGGTGAAAAAAATTAGTTACTAGAAAATTTAAATGTCAGTAGAACTCGGTATAGTCCTCTTTCTATGTCTTGCCGCTGAATTTACCAACGGTCTAACCGACGCTCCCAACGCTATTGCTACCGTAATCGCAACCCGAGTGCTTTCCCCTGGTAAAGCTGTGCTTATGGCAGGAGTATTGAATATCGTTGGCGTGCTCGTAACAGGTCAAGCTGTAGCGTTTACAATTGGGACAGGTATCGTCGATCCAGGGGTAATCGACTTACATACAGTCGCTGCGGCGCTCCTTACTATCATCGTATGGACGATGCTTGCCTGGTATTTTGGTATTCCCACCAGTGAAACACATGAGATGCTCGCGGGTTTAGCTGGCGCAGGATTTGCGGCTGCCGGCACTTCAGCTCTCTTGTTGGCAGGCTGGAAAAAAGTACTAATAGGACTAGGATTGTCCACCGTGATAGGTTTCGCTTTAGGGTATGTTGTGATGCTGGTAATCTATTGGCTATTCCGTCGCATGGGGTATGCTAGCGTCAGGTCTGTTTTTGGACGTTTGCAGATACTTTCGGCAGGATTTATGGCATTCAGCCACGGTAGTAATGATGGGCAAAAATTCATGGGGATGTTTGCGCTTGCACTGACTCTAGGGGGTGCTTTTTCCGAATTTCATATACCCATTTGGGTTATTTTAATATGCGGTGTTACCATGGGTATCGGGACGAGTGTGGGCGGTTGGAGAATTATTAAAACTATGGGTTTTAAGATGACAAAACTGGAACCTGTTCAGGGATTCGCTGCAGAAACTTCAGCTGGTGCAGCAATTCTGTTAGCATCGACTTTAGGAGTTCCTTTAAGCACTACGCAAACTATTAACATGGCAATTGTGGGCGTTGGTTCAACCAAACGTTTGTCTGCAGTGCGATGGGGAATTACGGCACAAATTGTAATGACCTGGCTCATCACATTTCCCGCATGTGCAATCCTCGGTTATCTTTTCGCAATTATACTTAAACTAATATTTTAAAAATATATTGTTTGATACTTGTTTTGATTAATCATTGAGGCTATAATATTAGGAAACCTGAATGATTAAGGAGGATTTTAATGGGTTCTGCAATTGAGTATCAGAAGCAGATGACCGAGATTGTTTATATCAATCTGCCTGGCCCGACCGAGCCATCACCCGGGATGAGCGGTGGAGAATTACTTCACGGCTTCCTGGCAGAGCTTTATCTCGGAGCCAAGCCCGAGGTTAAAGAATATATTAATGATCTTTGCATGAAATGGAATGTACATTATCGCAAAATGAGCGGGGGCTAAAAAGTAGCCGGTATAATCCAACTCCGGCTGGTAATCAGTGCATTGTTTAGTTAAAAAGGTCGGGTGCCCTTTAACCATTTCCTTGTTAGGAAATTCGGGCAAGAAGGTGCTTGATAATCATCTTTTGCTGTATAGATAAGGAACCTGACCTTTCCTTTTGTACCATAAAAAATATTCTGTTAGAATTATAGGGTTCAAAATGAAAGAGGAGCCGGGTCATGCCGCAGAAACAGTCCCCTCAATCTGTGGCAAATGTGTCCAACGTCAACCAGGAACTGACGCCTAATCCTAATATAGAGTCAGTTACTCTTGGCGAACTCACGTGGTCGAATATAGAAAAACCGACCTCGCAAGAGACCGAGTACTTGGCGCAGCACTACCCCTTTCACACCCTTGATCTGGATGATACCTTAAGCCACATCCAGCGTCCCAAAATAGATGAATACGAAGATTATGTGTTCGTCGTGCTTCATTTCCCCGTCTGGCACAGGGAGACCCAGATGGCCACCACGTCGCAGATCTCCATCTTTGTCGGTAAGAATTATGTCGTTACCCTGCACAGCGGAGAAATTCGATTGTTAAGGGAATTGTTCCAGAACTGTAAAAATAGCGATACGACCCGGCAGGAAAACATGATCAATGGTTCAGCATTCCTCGTATATCGGATTATAGATACCATGGTCGACCGCACGTTTACAATTCTTGATCGAATTCTAAGCTGGACCGATTCGGTAGAAAATGTTGTCTTCGATGAAAATGTCCAGGCTGCGGTTGAAATCGCCCGGCTGCGACGGGATGTCATCACACACCGCCGTATTATCTGGTCGCTGCGCAGCGTCGTTGGCGAACTGGAATCGAAACTCCGGCGGTTTAGTCCCACGGACCTCGAAGTGTATTTCGGCGATGTAGTCGACCACCTTAACAAGATATGGGATACCCTCGATGAAGCGAGAGAAACTATTGAGGTCTTTAAAGACGCCGATTATATACTCAGCAATGAGCGACTCGGTAGAATAATGCGCGTCCTGACGGTTCTCGCTACCGTGGTCCTTCCATTCTTAATTATATCCAGCATCTATGGTATGAACGTCAACATGCCTGGCAGCATTACCGAAGGGAGTCACCTGACTTTCTGGATATTGATGATAGGCATGATCGTGATAGCAGGCGGGATGCTCTGGTTCTTCCGCCGTAAGCGCTGGATATAGCATCCCAGGTAATGGCACCAATTTTTCATCGGCAAGCATTGTGCTTTTTTAAGAAATCCCATTGTGCTTTTATTTATTGATTATGTTAAAATATAGCTGTAGGATTACATAAGTGTTTTGGGGGAGGAAGTGTTGTGAGAGCCGATATTGAAAGATTTCTCGCCTATCTGAAAGCAGAAAAAGGTCTATCTGAAAATACCTATTTCGCCTACCAGAACGACCTTTCTCAAATGGCAAAGTTTTTTGAGGAAGAAGCAAAAGCCAAAAGTAATATGCCAGCATGGGAAAATGTTGACAGGTCAGCCATCATGCGGTTTCTCTTAAACCTGCAGGAAAAGCGTTACGCAACCACGACGAGGGCACGGAAACTAGCTGCCGGCCGTTCATTTTTTAAATTTCTTCTAGCCGAAAATATCATCAATGAAGATCCAACTCAGAATCTTGAGTCGTTAAGCATCGGGCGTACATTACCAAAACCGATTTCTATTTCACAGGTCAGGGCGCTCCTCGAACAACCGGCAAAACATAATACGCCTGAGGCGAAGCGCGACCATGCGATGCTCCAACTACTATATGCAAGTGGAATGCGCGTCAGCGAATTAATGTCGCTGGACGTCGATGATGTCAATACGAAGGACGGGGATGTCAGGGCTTTCGGTAAGGGTCATAAGGAGCGCATAATCCCAATCCACCAGGCAGCTTCAGCAGCAATAGAGGAATACGTCAAGGAAGCTCGACCTCGTTTTCTCAAAAGGAAGGACGAAAAAGCCCTTTTTGTGAACCGCCGGGGTGATCGCTTGACAAGGCAGGGTTTCTGGCAAATTTTAAAGCAATATGCTAGGGCAGCCGGTATCGAAGTATCTGTTACCCCGCACACGTTGAGACACAGTTTTGCCACGCATATGCTCTCGGGTGGCGCTGATTTAAGAGCTGTTCAAGAACTACTGGGTCATGCCAATATTTCGACAACTCAGATTTATACACACCTTACCAGCGAACACGTCCGACGAACATATCAAAAAGCTCACCCGCGAGCAAAATAGTTAACGAGAGGAATATCCCCTTATGCCAAAATCGAAGAAACGAAAAAATAGATATGTTCCAAAACCCAGGACAGCACAGCCATCACCTGCAGGACCGGCACCAGTTGTAGAACAATCCCCTGTGCAAGCTGTAGCACAGACTTCTACAGCATTAAGACCCGGTCGTACTCCTGAAAAAACTCAACCTATTGCTCAATCACCCGGTATCGGAACCGAACTTAAAATAATCGGTGTGATAACGATTGTTCTGCTTGCCGCGATTATTGTGCTCTATTTTATCTTCCGTTGATAGGTATCATGGATTTCGAAAAAGCCAGATCCAGGCTTGTCGCTTCCCTCGCACGTGAGATAACTGACAAGAGGGTTCTGGATGTAATGAACACCATCCCGCGTCATATCTTTGTCCCTCTCGAATTTCAAGAAGCTGCCTATGAAGATAGACCTTTGCCCATCGGTTACGACCAGACTATTTCCCAACCTTATATTGTCGCTTTTATGACCCAGAATCTTGAATTAACCGGCATTGAAAAAGTGCTCGAATTAGGGACCGGCAGCGGATACCAAACTGCTATACTTTCCAACCTTGCCAGGTACGTGATCAGCACCGAACGTGTTCCATCTCTGATTGATAAAGCCAGGAAAATTCTAGACACGCTGGGATACGAAAATATACAAATCCAAGTTGCGGCAGAATCACTTGGCTGGCAGTCGGAAGCTCCTTATGATGCTATTATCGCTACAGCTGGCGCTCCCCGGATCCCTGATGAGCTCATTTCACAGCTCTCGGTTGGCGGTAGGATGGTGATTCCTGTTGGCTCGCGTTATACCCAGGAGCTTTTAAAAATAACTCGCTTAATTAACGGTAACAAGATTGAGAGGCTTGGCTCCTGCAGATTTGTTTCCCTTATCGGGAAAGGTGCCTGGGAAGAGGAAAACTCCAATCCCTAAGCTGTATCCACCGTAAAAGGGATTACCCCGTCGATACTGGATGTATTACAAAAAAGCATCACCAGTCTGTCCATTCCAAGCGCAATTCCTGCACATTCGGGCAGGTGATCAAGGGATTCTATAAAACTGGAGGGAAATGGAGCAACGCGGCTCTGCTCACGCTTGATAGTTTCGATCTCTGCCCTGAACCTCTCGGATTGTTCCTTTGCATTGGTTAATTCACTATATGCATTTGCCAGCTCTAACCCCCCGATAAATATCTCGGCACGCTCGGCGACCCGCGGATCACCGGGTTTAACTCGCGCAAGCGAAGCCATTTTAACCGGGTAATCAAACACAATAGTCGGGCGGTGCGGATCGAGAGCCGGGATAATTTTAGTGACCATATCCATATCAAAACGACGTACATCTGGATTTTCGACAGGGTTCCAGCCGGCTATCTGACGGTAGAGATCACTTATGGTGAAGCGAGGCCAGGGAGTGGTCAGATAGATAGGATTGCTCTGGTATTTGATTAACTCGCCTTTACCAAGTTCACGCGCAATAGCGACCACCAGTCCTTCAGTATCGGTCATCATAGCATCGTAGGCAGCTCC
>CAYHBE010000030.1:0-9436 GCA_964354765.1 uncultured Dehalococcoidales bacterium
CATACTCGGTCCGAGTGGTCTTGTCGCCTATGGTCTCCTCTACTTTATTCAGACGAACAGCCCAGTTCGTACCAATCGTATAAACAATCCAATCATTGGCATCTTCTTTGAGCTTTTGACTGCTGCTGTTATACCATTCAGTCTTGTATTCCCTGCCGGTGAGTTTTTCAGCATCCTTTCCACCGATTGTGCCGGTTGTGAAGAAGAAATGATGGGCGCAGTTGCTGGCCGCGTCAGTTTCAGTGACCTTCTCAAAACCGCGGTACTTAGCACTCACACCGGTACCAAAGTACTGTGGGTTGGTGTCACCAGTAGACACGTTGCCAAGATAACCGTAGCTATAGGTTTCGTTACCACCAATGCCACTGTTAATAGTCTTGGTATTAACGATCTCTCTCGACCACATCGTAGTCGCTGAAGTAGGAACATGGGTGTAAGAGAAGCTTATTATTCCACCATAGCCGCTGTTAACCTGAGTCAGGTGCGGCCAGCTGAAGGATGGGTTGCCGTTATAATTAGTCGTCAGGTTAGAGTATGTGAAACTTATCGTGGGTTGTGCGGATGTGCCGTCAGTGCCCTTCTCGGTAATAGAGTTGAGTTTCATCGTGCCGGCGTAGTAGACTCCACCTAAATCACCTGAAAAAACACGATCCGTAAACGTATAATCGAAATCATATCTGCGAAGCAGAGTGCTGGAAGTCCCGCCTACCTTGACCTCAACAGAACTCAAACGGCGATTCTCCATTACTTGAGGAGCCGGATTTGTATTCGGAAAGTAGCATGTTTCATAACAAATTATCGGCTCTTCACATATAACGTCTCTATAATATCCATCTTCAACCCAATAAAAACATGGGGAACAGCAAAACTCTTCTAAAGGGTCACATCCAGGATAGCAACCCCATTCGCAATGCCAACCGGTGTGTACCCATTCTTGATCACAAACAAATTGATAAGTCCCGCATTGATAAGGATTACATTCAAAGGGAGTATAGTAAGTATATGAAATAGGATTATCAAGCCTAAGACGACCATCTGTGCCGCCATAGTCGGTCTCGGTGGCCGTGTTAAAAACAACTTCCATTTTGTATGTAGTTTCGTCTACATAACCGTAACGCAGATATTGTGGATAAGCCGACCGTATCCATTCATAAGGATATGATCCTCTAAGGTCTTGAACATAGGTGACCGTTCCCTTGTTCCCATTGGCGTCTTTCATCAGGTTAAGGTTCCACTGATAAAAAGATTTGTTCCCTCCATTATCGATGTACTGTTGGGATAAAGTTGTTCCTCCAAACTCGTAGTAATAGCCTTCACGGTCTAGGACGACCCATTTATTATTTCCTGTGTCGCGAGTTATCTTAAAGTAAGTCTCAGGATTGGTGTGGTAGTTGATGCTATCACTCGTAACGAGCTCGTAGGAAGTTCTGCAAAGATCAAGGAAATACTTATTCGTTGTCAAATCGCGCCCTATCTGACCTAATGAAAGACTCCAACCAATACCTACCCAGGAGCCAACGGCTTTTTTATCCTTCATTTCGTCAGCAGAACCGCTGTTATAAACCAGTTCAAGCTTAGGTTGAAATCCTCCGGGTCCGGAGGGCAGTTCCAAGGGGTAGGTAAACGTTGCTGTCCCGGCGTGTAAATTGACTTCAGATGCCATAATGCGTCCAGGTCCAACTATGTTCGGATTGCCCTGCTCACCATAGATGCTGAAGTGGAAAGTTGTCGCTACAAGTTCGCCAGTAGTCTTGTCGAACTTACCAGTGGGAATAGGCTTCCATAATTTAGCCGTCTCGTCATAGTAATAGAGATGTACGGATGAGGGATCAATTCCGGCGAGGTCTGCCGGATTATTATTTATCTTGATTTCGAGCGGTTGGTTGAATTTACTTACACTTTGATTTGAAACGGTATCTTTCGCTTTTAATTCGAATATGCGTATCATAGGCGTGTTATTCATTATCGATAGACCGAAGTTGCCTTTAGGGTCGTGCTCGATAAGTTCAATCTCCGTCTTGTTGGCTACAGCACCCTTAGGCACTTTTAATATGATCTTTTGGCTCAGAGATTTGACCTCGGTATCTTTATCAGGGTCAACTTGTACTACTACCTTTTGGAAAGGAATCTTTTCTACTTCTCCGAGATTATTTCCTCCAGTACTTACATCTATGGATGGAATAATATTCCTGAGATTTTCCGCTAACTTCGCAAAACCTTCCCCAATACCGCTCAAGTCCAGCGGCTTGCCAGATACGTTTCCGGGTAGAAACGTTATAAAAAGAACCACAGCAAGAAAAGAAGAAAATACCCTGGTCATGCCCCATTTCATTTCTAAGCTCCTTTATAATATATAATCGTAAATATACTTATCTATAAAGTAATTATCATATATGTATAAACAATTTATGTATTATATCACATAGTGTCAAGTTTTTTGTTAACTTTTCGCCGTAGCTTATTGCAGAAATAATTTATTAAATGGTGATGAGCTATGGTTAAATATTTAATTGAGTGTTTTCTCTGATTTGTTTTCTTGCCTCGAATGCGTTAAATTAATTAACAGCTTTATTCGATTTGAGAGGAGATATCATGGCATACGAAGACCTTTTACTGGAAAAGAAAGAGCATATTGCTCTTGTTACTTTAAATGCACCCCAGAAACTAAATGCTCTCGGCAGGGCTATGACCGAGAGTATTGCCCAGGTTGCCATCGAACTGGCTCATGATGATGATGTACGTGTGGTTATCTTGACAGGCGCCGGACGCGGTTTTTGCAGCGGGGCTGATGTCTCGATGATGGCACCGTCTCCCAGACCTGCCGCGAGTGGGACGACGCCTCCTGCCGGTTCCGGTTTTTCACGTTTCAATGCGATGCAATTCATGGGCTATCCGCATGCAGATGCCTTCCCCAAGCTCAATAAACCGGTCATCGCTGCCATTAACGGTCCCTGTGTCGGGGGAGGTCTATCGCTGGCGTTGAGCTGCGATATCAGGATTGCGGCTGATACCGCACGTTTCGGCGCGTCTCAAGTTGCGCGCGCCCTTGTACCTGATTACGGGATGACAATGTACATGCCTATGGTCATCGGAGTTTCGAACGCGTTCCGACTGATGTATACCGCCGAAATAATCGATGCCGCTAAAGCTAAAGAAATGGGGATTGTCAGCGAAGTTGTGCCTCTAGATAAACTAATGGAAACAGCCATGGTGTTAGCTGCAGAAATAGCACAACAGCCGCCATATTCCGTCGAGCTGACCAAGTTAATGGTCTGGAGAGGAATGCTAGATCAGCTCGCACGTCAGCTGGACCTAGAAACATGGGCACAGAGAATCTGCTTCGGGACTCAGGATCACCAGGCAAGTGTCAGGGCATTCTTAACAAAGCAACCGCTGCCCAAATTCGAAGGTCGTTAGAAGTAAGAAATTTCTATCAAATTAGACTGAGAGTCCAGCCTTAAAGCCGTCGTTCATCGCTTCCCGGATTCCTTTAATTTGTGAAGCATCGCCGACGCGCTGAACCTCATCTATCTTACCCTGTAGTGACCTGTACAAGTCATCGTTTGACCGGTAACCTACTGCTAAAACGATAGTGTCCACCGGACGGATAGTCCTTTGCCCTTCACTATTACTAACTGTAACGCTGTCTTGTTTAATTTCTTCGCATTTCGTATTTGTCAGAAGCAGCACCTGTTTCCCGCGCAGTCCATCCATCAATCGGCGCCTGGACATCATTCCCATTTCAGGTGCAGCATGTGGTAAAATCTCGATTATTGCTACTTTTTTACCCAGATTTGCCAGGTAATAACCGGTCTCACATCCTACCCGACCACCCCCGAGGATAACTACATTTTGTCCGGCTTTCGTTTTGCCTGAAAGGACGTCCTGTGCATAAAGTACGGTAACACTTTCGATTCCGGGAATCTGAGGCACAATAGGACTGCCTCCAGTCGCAATAATCACTGCATCCGGCTTGGCATCTTGAATATTTTTTACTGCCGCTTCAAATCCCAGTCGAATTTCTACGCCAGCCTGTTTTGTGGAATACACCAGGTGTTTGAGCCATGGAGCTATATCACCTTTGTTCGGCGGCACAGATGCAACGTTCAGCAGCCCACCAAGTTGAGATGATTTTTCGAAGAGTATTACCTTGTGACCTCTAAGAGCAGCAACTCGAGCAGCTTCGAGTCCGGAAGGTCCACCGCCAATGACGACCACCGTCTTTACTTTTGCAACTGGTTGTATACTGTATTCTCTTTCGCGACCGGACATGGGATTGATGGTACACATTCCTGGTGACCTGACTGCCCCAGGTACGCGGTCGATACATTCCATGCAACCGATGCAGGGTATGATATCGTCAAATTTTATTCCAGCGACTTTATTTGGCAGGTCCGGATCGGCAAGTAGCCTTCTTCCTAAAGCTATCAGGTCGGTTTTTCCCTCCTTTAGCGCCTGTTCGCCTGTTTCAGGGTCAAGTCGACCGACTGCGATCACCGGTACTTTTGTAACCTTTTTTACCTCAACAGCGAGGGGTAGAATTGCGCCGGGGGTATCTGATATCGGGGCTTTGGTTGAAAATGAGCCAGCCCCATAAGCCGAAACGTGTATCGCCTGGGCGCCTGCCTCTACCAGCAATGGGACTATAGTTTTCGTTTCTTCTATAGTGACTCCATTAGGGACTCCGTACTCCTGGCCATTTAGTCGAATCCACAATGGAAAATCGGAACCAACGGCTTTTCGTGCAGCCTCTAGTATTTCTATGGCAAAACGCGCTTTTTTCGCAGGTGTACCACCGTAATTGTCTGTTCTAACATTTGAAGCCCCGGATAAAAATGAAGCGATAATGTACTGGTGGGCACCATGTATTTCGACCCCATCCAGTCCCGCCTCTTTTGCTCTTCTGGTCGCATCTGCGTGCCATTGTACGATATCAGCAATTTCGTCATAGGTCAGTTCGTGTGGTGGCTGACCGCCAATGCCGATGTTCCGATGTAAGCATATTATTGGCGATGGGCTGACCTGTGTAAGTTTACCGCTCACTAGCTGGTTGCCCCCATGCATTAGTTGCACAGCGATTTTGGCACCTTGCTTATGGACCGTATCAGCAAGTCTTTTCCAGCCATCGATATGCTTATCTGAACCAAGGCAAAGCTGAACTCCGAATTGACATTTTGTTCCAGGGGCACTGCCCTCAACGATGATGAGTCCAGTGCCGCCTTTAGCTCTCGCTTCATAATAGTCGAGAGTACGCTGGCTAACGAAACCGCCAGGTTCACCAAGACCCGTGCCCATGGGAGGTAGCACGATTCTGTTTTTTAGCTGCATGTTACCCAATCGGAAAGGTGAAAAAAGGTTAGGAAAGCTCGTACTCATTTAAGTCGCTCCTTCAATATCAGTCGGTCAATTTATTGATCACCAATCCCGCCGGTGCTTTTGGATAAAAATATGTCGATTTGCGCGGCATCTTATCGTTGGCGTCGGCGACTGCCTTAATAAGCTCAGGTTTAACAGGTTTCAGGAAAAAGACGACCTGGTATTCTCCCTGTAGAACCCTGTTCAAAGCATCTTCACGGTCATAGCTGTAACTGATTTTTGTCTCATCAGCGCCGCCGATACCCAGCCCTAAGATTTTTTCCAGGATGATGTGGTCGATGATGCTCACGTCGAGTTTACGGTAAATCTCGCTGTGGAAAAGCGGCATCGCCTGACCATCTATGGCGTGTTCTTTAAGTGTCAACACACTCGCATGGTCAGCATTATTTATGAGACAGGCAAAGCGGACGTTGGCACTCGATTTCATCAACCTGTCCATCTTCCGCCAGAAATCTTTTATATCGATATGTAATCGTGTTATCTCGAAAAATTCGTCAAGTCTGGTTTCAAGCGTATCGATAACGGACCTATCGATGCCGCGAACTAGACGGTGCGGCGCGAGGATGGCAAGACCCGTGTCGGTAAAGCTGACCAGGCTCATCAGAACAAAATTAACTGCAGCTTCTGGCGAAAATAATGGATTCATAGTAGCTTGCTCGTGGCGGTATGTCAGGGCGCTCGTGTAGCGATGATGACCGTCGGCGATATAAAGCGGTAGGTCATCGAAGTGTTTCGAAATTAATCCTACCATGTCCTTATCAGTTATCGCACGCACAACGTGCCGGTCGCCTTCAGGTAAAACAGTATCGATAACCGGTTTCATCTCGTTCTGGCTATCAAGGAGGGCGGCGAGGCGGTGACGACGGTCTTCATACATCGCGAGGACGGGGCTGGTGTTAACCTGGAGCGCCCAGAGGAGGCTCAGTCGGTCGTCACGTGCCGGTCCCAGGATGCCTTCGTGGGGACGTATAATTCCACGTTCCCATTCCTCCAGGCGTACGCGCGCCAAGATGCCCCGGCGCAGTTGTTCGTTTCCAAGGTTTTTAAAATAATGGTCGTGAACATATATAGAAGACTTTCTTTCGGGAATAAGGACACGGTCTGTCAACCACTTTTGCAGTGTTTCCGCGGCACGTGTGTATTTATTATCGGTTGGGGTGTCCTGTGGAAAGGTTTTCGCATCTTCGAGGCGGATGAAATTATATTCGCTGCGTTTATGCAGTTCTTCATGAAAAGCCGGCGAAATGATGTCATATGGAGGGCAAATCACCTTCGAAAGGTCCCTGGTTAGCGACTTGTTATAGCGCAAGCCGCGGAATGGTTGGACATCAGCCACAGATTTACTCCTGGAGTAAAGTTACTAGATTAGTTTAATGGAAATGGAGGAAGGGGGCAAGAGTGATATATGTTGTTACCTCACCAAATCACCACCATGTCCTGGATGGTATCGTCCTGGGGAGGTGGGGCATAGTAATAGCCAGGTTTCGGAATGATGGTTGTGTAATATTTCAATCCAATAGCTGGATTTGCTTGTTCATCTGTCTGCGATTCAAAATATATTATTCCTTTGTCGATTGTATTGAATGCGATAATTAGGTGGCCGTTTCCACCAGAATATCTGAGTTCTACAACCGCACATCGGATGCCCGCCGCTTCTGCATTGTTGCAGACGTCTCTCGAAAAGTGACTGCAGACATATGTCGGATCAATATAAGTCCTTTCGTCTGTCCTGTCTCTCGTAAGAAAATCTTGTACTTCTGCAAAGGTCGGGTCCTTGATGGTATAACCGTGTCCGAATCCAGCGGTTAGACCTGTGTCATAACCGGCTGTTTGCCCTTCGCTGTAACCGTTTTGATATCCCTGCTGGGTACCCGTAGCCATCCCGGAGGTGTAACCGGATTGATAACCATCTTGTTCGCCTTCGCCATATCCATCTGTGTAGCCAATCTTTTTACCCTCGACCATACCCTCGTCATTGCCGTTCTGATAACCCTCAAGATAGCCATCCCTTTGCCCGCCCTGGTAACCTTTGTCCTCTCCAATTGAGTACCCGCTATCATAGCCAGTTTTCTCGCCGCCATCATAACCCATGGAATAAACCTTGTAGCCTCCGAATCCAATGCCCGCGATAGCAGTAATTACAGCTAATATCAACATTAGTTTTTTCATCATGGTCTCCCGAATAACTTCTGCGTGCCGAAACGCTATGTTATAATTCTAACAAAAGCAAAGGGGATCGCGTTTTGCCTGAAAAAGAAAATGCTCAAAAACGTGTTGTCGAACTCCGCGAACTGCTGAGCCGTCACGCATACCGCTACTACGTGCTGGACAGTCCTGAAATCAGCGATGCCGAATACGACACTTTTATTGAGGAACTGAAGAAGCTGGAGTCGCAATACCCTGAGCTGGTGACGCCAGATTCTCCTACGCAGCGTGTCGGGGCAGAACCCCTGGCAGCTTTCGGAGTCATTGAGCACAGACTGCCTCTCCTATCTCTTGGGAACGCATTTACATCAGAAGACCTTTACGCCTGGCATAAGCGCACAACTCGACTCCTTGGAGTTGAGCAATTCGATATGGTTTGCGAGCACAAAATCGACGGACTTGCCGTGGCTTTAGTCTATGAAAACGGTCAGCTCACACAGGGTGCCACCCGTGGTGATGGTTACCGTGGTGAGAATATAACCCAGAACCTGAAGACGATCCGCAGTATTCCTCTATCTGTAAAAGGCGATATACCATCAGCTTTCGAGGTCAGGGGAGAGGTTTATCTACCTATTGCCGGCTTTAAGAAACTAAATCGTGAACGGGAAGAAGAGGGACTGCCTGTATTTGCTAATCCCCGTAATGCAGCGGCTGGCTCAGTACGTCAGCTCGATCCGCGTGTGTCAGCCAAACGCCCACTCGATATTTTCATATATGCACTGGGCTGGGCAGAAGGCAAAACTATGCCCGATACCCACCATGAAACACTGGATTACCTGAAAACGCTAGGATATAAAATCAATCCTAATATCCGGCTCTTAAAGACGATTGAAGAGGCAGAAGAATATTATCAATCATGGCTGCATAAGCGTGAAGCCCTGCTATACGAGGCTGACGGTGTGGTCGTTAAGACGGACCTTTTGGAATATCATGGGCGCTTAGGAGATGTAGGTCACGAACCGAGATGGGCAATCGCTTATAAATTCCCGGCAATACAGGGCACCACGCAGCTGAAAGAAATCGGTATCAGCGTCGGGCGGACAGGAACTTTGAATCCTTACGCCATTTTAGAGCCTATCCGTGTAGGCGGTGTGACTATAAAGCAAGCCGCCCTTCACAATGAAGATGACATCCGTCGCAAGGATATTCGTGAAGGTGACTGGGTTCTTATACAACGAGCCGGCGATGTTATCCCGGAGGTTGTCGGTCCGATTTTGAGTCGGCGCACTGGACAAGAAAAAGAATTTAGCATGCTTGAAAAGCTCGCAAAAAACGAGCAAGGTAAGCCTGTTTGTCCAGCGTGTGGTGGCGAAGTTATCAAGCCTGAAGGCGAAGTAATGTATTACTGCTCGAATGCCGCCTGTCCGGTGCAGGTGCGGAGGCGGATGGAGCTGTTTGTGTCCCGTGGTGCCATGGATATCCGCGGGCTTGGAGAGAGCCTGATTAACATGCTCTTCGATAAAGGTTTTGTCAAAGACGTTGGTGATCTCTATTCGCTCAAAGATAAGCGTGATGAACTAATAAATGTCGAGCGGATGGGTGGGAAAAGCGTCGATAATATTCTGAAAGCCATCGAGAAGATCAAATCAGTGAGTTTATCCCGGCTAATCGGTGCCCTTGGAATCCGGCATGTCGGTGAAGAGACCGCTAACCTGCTTGCAGAACAATTCACCGACCTTGATGATCTTGGTAAAGTACCAGTTGAAAAGCTGATGACGATCCCCAGCATCGGTCCCAAAATAGCTGAAAGCATCGCTGCATTCTTCCGGCAGGATGATAACCTCCGTATCCTGGATAAATTGAAGCAGGCAGGCATCTGGCCGAAGCGGGCAATCGTTAAAACTGAAGGTTTATC
>CAYHBE010000031.1:0-9372 GCA_964354765.1 uncultured Dehalococcoidales bacterium
ATAATAAAAAGTTAAATCGATTTAAACAATCGTACCGGGAACTTTTCCCCGGACTTGTACCGCTCTTCATCCTGGCGCATTTTATGCACCACATACCAGGTTTCATTATTCAGTCACTGCAGCCTTCTATACGTGACGAATTTAGACTCGACTACTTAAAGATAAATACGCTAAACGGTGCATATAACGCCTCATACGGAGTAAGTAACCTGGTAGCCGGATGGCTTGGCGGTGACCGAATCGCGATACGGTTTCTCATCGCGTTGGGCGTCGCTGGTGTAGCTGTGTTTGGTCTCTTTGTCGGCCTCTCACCGAATTATTCCATGATGCTAGTAGCTTTGATCATAATGGGTATTCTTGGTGGTGGTTACCATCCTTCTGCCGCACCCTTACTCTCAGACACCGTCGCTCTGGAAAAACGCGGTCGGATCCTGGGCATGCACCAGGTAGGTGGAACGCTTGCCAATGTTCTGACACCATTACTAACTGCGATTATTGTTACGTTGCTCGGAATGTTTATGCCCTCCAATTTGACCTGGCGCGGCGCATTTATCGTTCTTACAATACCTACAATTGCTTACGGAATTTATTTGTATTATATTTTGAAACGCCGCCAACTTGGAGGCATGGAAATAAAAGCTGAAGCAGAAAGCTTCGCCATCAGGATTAATCCACACGGATATATACGCCGTATGATCGCTTTTATTACCATAGGTACCGCAGTGCAAGTATTCGTTTTTTCCACCATTTCAAATATCCCGTTACTCGTCGTTGATCAATATGGCGCATCGGAACAAGCGGGTGCTGCTTTCCTGTCTCTTGCTCATTTTGCGGGTTTGTTTGCGGGACCTTTCGGCGGGTACCTGTCAGACCGTTATGGCAACGTCCCATTGATGCTCGCGGTAAGCCTTGCTGCCGGTCCAATAATCGTCCTGCTCAGTTTAGGCACTCACTGGTGGTTCTTGCCGATCGTGTTGTTAGCTATGGGAACATGCATGTACGTCGCTATGCCGCTGTCGGAAGTATATGTCATAAGCAACGCAAAGAACAGCTCTCGGTCGACCATTCTTGGAATTTACTATGCTGCAAGCCGCGGTGGTCCGGGGATTCTTATGCCGGTTATTGGAAAGCTCATTGATCAATACAGCTTCGCTACCGCTTTTACATGGGTGGGGGCGGCTCTCTTTTTAATCGTTCTTGTCTGCTCGCTGCTCCTCTGGGGAACCAGAGACTGACAAGATTAATTCAATGCTAAATCATAAATGATGACCTCCGGACTTAGTCGTTTATTGTCGGTCTTATTATGCTGTGTTAGAATAGCAGTTATCCAATGAATAAAAAAGACCTCAAATACTGGGTCGGGTTCAGTTTCATCCCCGGTATCGGACGTGTCCGTCTCAATCAACTTGAGAATCACTTCGGTAATCTCGAGTTTGCCTGGAACGCCTCATCCAGTGAGTTAAGAAATGCTTCTCTTGACAACACCGTGATCCGGTCTATCAACACATGGCGTCCGAAAATAGTCCTTGACGAAGAAATGGAAAAGTTAAAACACTATGGGGTACATGTACTTACCTGGCATGATGAAAATTACCCCGGACGCCTTAAAGAAATATACGACTATCCTCCTATTCTTTACATCAGGGGATCTTTAACTGCAGCTGATGAGTGGTGTTTAGCCGTCGTCGGGACTCGGCGTGCCACAGCCTACGGTCGCCAGGTAACCGAAGAAATTGTCACCGACCTGGCACGAAACAGCATAACCATCGTTAGCGGACTGGCAAGAGGGATTGATTCAGTGGCTCACGAGGCCGCTCTTGATGCTGGCGGAAGAACGGTTGCTGTCCTCGCTTGTGGTCTGGATATCATCTACCCGGCGGAAAACCTGAACCTGGCGCGGCGGATAATGGAACGCGGCGCGCTTGTCAGCGAATATCCCATCGGAATAAAGCCTAAACCCGATCACTTTCCGCGCCGCAATCGCATTCTTTCCGGTATGAGTCTAGGAGTCCTCGTCACCGAAGCTGGTGAAGGAAGCGGTGCCTTGATTACAGCCGATCTCGCTTTAGAACAGAACCGAGATGTCCTGGCTGTCCCGGGTAGTATTTTATCTCCTGCCAGCCACGGCACTAACCACCTTATTCAGGAAGGAGCAAAACTGGTTCAGAATTGCCAGGATATCCTGGAAGAACTCAACTTGCGAGCCGTCGCTCAGCAGCTCGAGTTCAAAGAAATTATTCCGGAAAGCGAAACTGAATCAACATTGTTAAAACGGTTATCATCCGAACCTGCTCATATCGATGCCATCTGTGCCGGTAGTGGTTTACCTGTCTCAACGGTGAGCAGTACACTAGCAATGATGGAGCTAAAAGGTCTGATACGCTCGGTTGGAAATATGTCTTATGTCCTGGCACGTGAAGCCAGAGAAACCTACGGAGTAAAAGTTGAGTAGTCCTAAAAAAGAACTGGTTATTGTTGAATCGCCGGCGAAGGCGAAAACACTAGGGAAAATCCTGGGCAGTAAATATAATCTTAAAGCCTCGTTAGGGCATATACGCGATTTACCGCGCAGCAAACTCGGTGTAGACGTAGAAAATAATTTTACACCAGGGTATGTTGTACCTCGGGCTAAGAGCAAGCTCGTAAAAGAACTCAAAGACGCCGCGAAAAATGCAAAAGCAATTTACCTCGCGACCGATCCTGACCGTGAAGGAGAGGCGATAGCCTGGCACCTAGCAGCTGTAATGGACGGCGATAAAAAGTCATTTCATCGGGTGGTATTCCATGAAATCACTGATGAAGCAGTTCAACAGGCATTCAAACATCCACGTTCCATCGACTCATATCTGGTAGACGCACAGCAGGCGCGGCGGGTGCTGGATAGACTTGTGGGATACAAGTTGAGTCCTTTGTTGTGGCAAAAGGTCAGGCGCGGACTCTCTGCAGGCCGGGTACAGTCGGTTGCTCTCAGGATCATCGTAGACCGCGAGCGGGAAATAGAAGGTTTTGTCCCGCAGGAATACTGGCTGATTGAAGCTGAACTTCAAAAGCAACAACTAGCTTCATTTCGAGCGCAGCTGGTTGGACTGATTGACGGCACCAAGCTGGAAATAAACAGCGAACAAAAAGCAAATACATTGAAAGAACGCTTGGAACAGGCGAAGTATACTGTCGATAAAATTAAATCGCGTAAAGTTGTACGGCAGCCAGCTCCACCCTTTATCACTAGTACCCTGCAGCAGGAAGCCTGGTATAAACTTCGTTTGTCTGCTGGGCAGACTATGGCTATTGCCCAGGAACTATATGAAGGCTTAC
The DNA here is from genome assembly GCA_964354765.1 of uncultured Dehalococcoidales bacterium. Taxonomy (GTDB): domain Bacteria; phylum Chloroflexota; class Dehalococcoidia; order Dehalococcoidales; family Fen-1064; genus JAURWL01. Next base: position 3,316 of record CAYHBE010000031.1, read on the forward strand.
CCCTCGAAGGTGGTGAAAGCACAGGCTTGATTACGTATATGCGTACCGATTCGACGCATGTTGCGCGTACAGCTGTAGCCGAAACGAGGGATTTCATTCAGAAAAAATATGGAGAGGACTATTTACCAGCCCATGCACGCGTCTTTGCGCGCCAGGTTAAAGGAGCGCAGGAAGCTCACGAAGCTATCCGTCCAACTCGTACCAACCGGACGCCAGATACAATGAAAAAGTTTCTCTCGAATAATCAATTCCGACTCTATCAACTTATATGGAATCGAATGGTTGCCAGCCAGATGGCAGCGGCAATCTATGATAGTACCTCGATAGACATAGAAGCTAAGCCTGTCACCTCGCGAGAACTCTACCTCTTCCGGTCGACATCATCGGAGCTTAAATTCCCGGGTTTTACAATCCTGTACCAGCGAGATGAGGGCAAGAGCGATGAAGATGCAAGTCGACAGTCGCTACCCAAAGTGGATAAGGGCGACATTTTGAGATTGATACAGCTCTTAACCGAGCAGCGCTTTACACAGCCTCCTCCCCGCTTCACGGAAGCGAGCCTTATTCGGATGCTGGAAGAGCGTGGGATCGGTAGACCAAGTACTTATGCTCCAATCCTGGCGAATATCCTGGATAGGGAATACGTGTCCAAAACGAGCGGCATTCTCAAACCAACCGAACTGGGAATGATTGTTACTGATTTATTAAAAGAACACTTTCCTAATATCGTCGATATTGAATTCACTGCCCGCATGGAAGACGAACTCGATCAAATAGCTGCGCAAAAAAAGAAATGGGTGGATGTAGTTAAGAATTTTTATACGCCGTTCGATAAAATCCTGCAAAACGCCAAGGAAGGTATTACGCGTGTTAAAATTGCAGACGAAATCACGACTGAAAAATGCGAAAAATGCGGTAAACCGCTGGCTATCAAAATTGGACGGTTCGGCAAATTTCTCGCTTGCACCGGCTATCCGGAATGTAAATTCACCAAGCGCTACCAGATTAAAACTGGTGTTAAATGCCCTGAATGCGGCGGAGAACTCATCCAGAGATTGAATAAAAAAGGAAAAGTATTTTTTGGATGCGGTAATTACCCAAACTGCAAATTTGCTGCCAGCGCCCGTCCCTTATCTCAGCCGTGTCCTAAATGTGGCGGTCTCCTGATCGAATACCGGGAAAATAAAACCAGATGCTTAAAATGTCGCTACCGGGGTCCGATCCTAGAAGAAAAAACTGCGGCAACCGCTGGAAAATAGTCAATGCAGACGATTGTCGACCATTATGTAAACTATCTTCGGGCAGGTCGGAATGCTTCTCCTTATACCGTTCGCACTTATCTCAATGCCCTGATCGGAAATAAAATACGAGGTAAAGAAAAAGGGTTTTTTCAGTTCCTGTTCCTACGTAAAATCAACTCCCTTGAAGCCGTCAACAGGCAAACCTTGCGTGATTATATGTACTGGCTAATGCAACAGGGAGTGGCACGAACGACCATTGCAAACAAAATATCTGCTATCCGCTCTTTTTATAGATATTTACTCCGCGAGGAGCTAATAAAAGAAAACCCTCTCGAAAAGGTAACTTCACCGAAACTGGATAGACGGCTCCCTATCGTACTCTCAACCGATGAAATCACCCGGCTGCTTGATGCTCCATCCAAAATAACTCCAGTAGGGCAGCGAGATAGAGCTATCATCGAATTATTGTATGCTTCCGGATTGCGCGTTAGCGAGGTTGTTAATCTGAATCTAACTCAGGTTAATTTACCTGAAAAAGAAATACGTGTTGTCGGTAAAGGCAATAAGGAGAGAATCGTCTTAATAGGCAAACCAGCCGCTAAATCAATACTTGCCTACTTGAACGATGGAAGAAAAAAACTACTGTCTGACAAAGTGACTACAGCTGTTTTTATTAACCAGTACGGCAAACGGTTGATCGACCGCCGCGTGCAAAAAATAATCGATCGATATACCAGAGAGGCAAATATCACGAGGAAGGTACATCCGCACATCCTTCGTCATACATTTGCCACCCATATGCTGGACGGTGGCGCTGATTTACGCGTCGTGCAGGAATTGCTCGGGCATGCAAGTTTATCGACCACGCAAATATATACGCATGTCAGTAAAAGCCAGGCTAAAAAAGTCTACCTTGCCGCTCATCCTCTGGCGTTGAAAAAGGAGAATGATGACAACAAATAGGCTTGCGAAACTACGGCAGGAATTTGATAAAAACGAAATAGATGCCATCCTGATTTCTCAGCCATCAAACCGTTTTTATCTTTCCAATTTCGCGGGTTCTGCCGGTTATTTGCTTATCACACAAAAGCATGCCTTGCTTGCAACCGATTCCAGATATTTCGAACAGGTCAAGCAGCAATCTCCGCACTTCATTTTATTCGAGATGAAGGGGCGCACTGAGGAATGGCTACCCCAGCTGATAGGTCCGCAAAGCATCCGTCGCCTGGGCTTTGAATCGCCAAATATTACCTACTCCTTCTACAAGGAGATGTCAACGATTTTAGAAAAAGCACTTTCCAAATTAAAGCTGATACCTCTCGAAAACATTGTGGAGAAACTCCGAAGCATTAAAGAACCTGAAGAGCTGGTAAATATTCAGCGCGCCGCCAAGATTGGCGATGAAGCTTTTGAAGCAGTCACTAATAAACTCAAAGCTGGGACAACAGAGCTGCAATTAGCCTGGGCACTGGAAAAATATATGCGCGAACACGGTAGTCAAAGCATACCTTTCGAGGTTATCGTCGGAGCTGGACCCAACAGCGCATTGCCTCATCATGGTCCGGCTGAATATCCGATTGCCGCAGGAGTGCCGATCGTAATCGACATGGGTGCGCGGTTAAATGGCTATTCAAGCGATCTTACGCGTACTATTTACATTGGCAAGCCCGACGATACATTTATCAAGATATATGATATCGTCCGCCGTGCCCAAGAAGCTGCCATCGAGGGTATTCATGCAGGGATGAATGGAGTACAGGCAGATGGTCTTGCACGCAATGTCATAAACTCAGCTGGTTATGCTGATATGTTCGGGCACGGACTCGGCCACGGAGTAGGATTATCAGTCCACGACTTTGCTCCTCGTCTCAGTTATCTGGCGCCGCCCGAGCCAATTGAAAACGGTATGGTTTTCAGTATCGAACCTGGTATTTACGTGCCCGGGTGGGGAGGAATAAGAATTGAAGACCTTGCAGTAATGGAAAATGGAAAGGTAAAATTACTTTCTCACGCTAGGAAATGGCACGAAAAATGAACGGCTGAAAAGCAGGTTCATTCCGGTGAATGCTGGAATCCAATTTATTGATTAATAATGAGGAATAAATTTGTTAAGAGCTGATTTTCACATTCATACCAGGTACTCGATGGATTGTCACAATGAGCTTGCTGAAATTATCTTACGCTGCCAGCAGCTCAACATCAACTGCATTGCTATTTCCGACCATGATGCCACCGAAGGGGCATTCAAACTTAGGGAGATCGCACCTTTTAAAGTAATTGTCGCCGAGGAAATTCTAACTCCCAGCGGCGAAGTGATGGGTCTTTTCTTGAAGGAACACATCGCGAGTGGTCTTTCAATCGAGCAGGCGATCGATAATATCCACGCCCAGGGTAGCCTGGTATGCATTCCTCATCCGTTCGATCCGCTGCGCGGCTTGCGCTTGAACGAGGAGGGCTGGGAGCACATTATCAGGCAGGTGGACATCCTGGAAGTATTCAACGCACGCTGCCCATTCGGTAAACCGACGACTAAAGCAAAGTCTTACGCAGCCAAACACAATTTACCGGGGACAGCCGGCAGCGATGCCCACAGTATCGGTGAAATTGGGAAGGTGATTGTCGAAATGCCGGATTTCGATACTCCAAAAGAGTTTCTCGAATCACTGCGAAAGGCTAAAATCAACGGGAAACGTTCCAGTCCCCTTGTCCATTTTAACAGCACCTGGTCGAAGATCAAGAAAGCATTTTAGTGACGACCGGATAAATTTAACACTCAAAATGTAAAAAAATAGAGAGAAAGGAAATCCTTTCTCTCTACAATTTTTGTCGAACAGTATCTTAGCTCTTTTTTGGTTTTTCGCTTTCCTTTGAAGGTTTGATCAAGATTTCATCGATTAAACCATACTCAACCGCTTGCTGCGGATTCAGATAAAAATCGCGGTCTGTATCGTGAGCGATCTTATCGAGCGGCTGGTTGGTATGATTGTGAATAATGTTCCTGATCAAGTCCTGGAGTCTCATGATCTCCTTGGCAGCAATTGCTATATCGGATGCCTGTCCTTGAGCTCCACCGACAGCCTGGTGCATATGTATGGTAGCGTTGGGTAGAGCAAAGCGTTTCCCCTTTGCGCCAGCACAAAGCAGGACAGTCGCCATACTGGCTGCCATTCCAACAACGATTGTTGATACCTCAGGTCGAATCAACTGCATGGTATCGTAGATTGCCAGACCGGCGCTGATTATTCCACCCGGCGAGTGTATATACAGGTTCACATCTTTATCAGGATCTTCCCTATCCAGGAACAGTAACTGAGCTATTATCAAGTTGGCTATCTGGTCGTTAATCGGCGTGCCAAGGAATATGATGCGCTCTCTTAGCAGCAGTGAATAAATATCAGAATACCGTTCTCCTCTGGCTGTAGTTTCTATTACCGTGGGCATAATGTTCATCGGATCAATTGCCATATCTACACCTCCTCAACCTTTGATATGTAATTCTTATTCCTACTTTCAATTATACATAAGTTCAGACATCTGTGCGTACGAATTTATGTAGTGGATTTTTCTTCTTTTTTGTCTTTCGGAGCTTTTGCCAGATCGGTCAGGATTTTGATTACCTTATTACTGACAAGTGTATTTTCAATCGCCTCGCGGTTATTTTCACTGTTTAATGCCTGGCGCATCGCATCCTTATTGTCGGAATTGTTGACTGCCTTCTCGATTTCAGCCTCGATTTCTTCCTTGGTAACGGTTATTTTTTCCAGTTCGGCAATTTTACCAAGTACGAGTGATTCAGCAACCCGTTTTTGTGCGGTAGGTTTTAACTCTTCCCTCATCTGGTCAATTGTTTTACCTACCGTCTGCATATAATGTTCAATACTTTGTCCAGTCTGCTGGATATACCTGAAATTCCTCTCGAGTAGATGGTCGATTTCAGCTTCAACAATTACCGGCGGGTACTCCAGTTGGCTCAAAGCCGTAGCAGCTTCAATAACCTTATCCTCAAACTCATGCTCCGCTTCGTGTTCTGCTCGCTCCTTCATTTCCTCCATGGCTTTTTGCCTCAGAATTGGTACTGTTGTGAATTCAGCATTTACCTGGGCAGCGAACTGGTCGTTTACTTCTGGGAGAATTTCCCGCTTCACTTCTATTATTTTGACTTTAAAAATACCATCAACACCTGCAAGCTCTTTTCGGAAATAATCGCCGGGGAATTTATGAGTCCACTCTTTCTCTTCGCCCTTCTTCACTCCAACGAGCTGTCCGGCGAATCCATGAATTGGGCCGGTATCTTCATCTAGCAGCTGATACTCCAGACCCTTGCGGTTGATGAACGATTCACCTTTCGCTGTGCTTTCCACATCAATAGTAACCATATCGCCAATGGCAACCGGACGGTCGGCTGGTTCCCAGGCTGCATGCTGGTGTCGCAGTCGCTCTATCACCTCATCAACCATTGCTTCGGTGATTTCGATTTCTCTCGGTTTTATGTCAATCGAATGATAATCCCCTACCGTCGTTACTGGTTTTAGCGGAACCGTTGCCTTCAACACGAGGGGATTTTCGGTCTCGACATCCATATGCGGTTGGGCGATCGGGTCAATCTTCAGTTCGTCTATCGCTTTCTTATAAACATCAGGAATGATGTCATCGAGGGCTTCATCAAATAGACGGTCTTTGCCGTAGTGGCGTTCAAAAATGGCTCGTGGCGCTTTACCTCGCCTGAATCCGGGCACTTCTACCTTTTTTACCAGGCGTTGGTACGCCTTTTCAGTGCCGACTTCAACTTCAGCCGATTCAACCTCGATTTTGAGGA
>CAYHBE010000032.1:0-6064 GCA_964354765.1 uncultured Dehalococcoidales bacterium
CCTGTCCAAAGGACGCCAGGAAATCCGATGAATCAAGTACAATACCGTTGCCGAAACTAACCGATTTGTTGATAAAAATTCCTTGATGGTGGGCTTCCATACTGAAGCCGATGGCAACGCTGCCGCTCTGTGATATGAACCCTACAGGTCCAACATCACCGAGATATTGGTCTTCGTTTTGCCTGATACCTGTGCCAGGATTATACAGACCCATACAGTTGGGTCCGATAAGATGAAAATTAGCTGCCTCTGCCTTCGCTACAAGCTGGCGTTCTAATTCACGACCTTCTTCCGTATCGGTTTCAGAAAAACCGGCGCTGAAAAAATGGGCTGCTGCCACATCTTTTCGGATGCAATCGTCTAGTATTGCCGCCGCAGCTTTACGGGCGACCGCCACGATTACCAGGTCAATGGGTCCGGGTACATCCAGGAGACTTGTATAATTTTGTATCCCCATCGCTTTTATATCTTCAAACGCAGCGGGATTGATGTGGACGGAATACAACTTCCCTTTGAATTGTTTCTGCCCGTGCAGCCATTCGTAATTCGATTGCTTGCTATCTCCTACCACGACTACTGTCTGTGGATTAAAAGCCCGCTGGAGTTTGTTGAAGTCTACTGCTATCATGTCTTATCCTGCTTTCTCCGTCTTTTTATCTCCGCCTGGATTTCACATCATAATATGCTGGTAGTAAATAAATAGTCAATTGAGATTATTTTAAATGATTTTGTCGTAGACAAGTGATGTGTGCGCGCGCGAAGTTTCCAATCAGAAGAAGGTTCTGCTCGGTTTTGGTTGTTGCCGGCAAGCTGTAATTTGGTGGTGACAGGGTAGATGTTCCAGAAGATGAAGGGCATTTGCCCTTCATCTCGTAATATTTCCTCTCCATAGCAAGGGAGAGGGCAGGGTGAGGGTCGTTGTGGTTTAATCCGAAGCATATTAGGACAAAAATGCGATCGGGAGAATAAAGTATAAAACCAAATGCAAGTAGAAGGAAAAATAGCGAGCGTAGTATTATCCGCTCGTTTCCAGTCATATAAGGGCAAACTACCCTTTAACGTTTATCCTCAACCATAGCGCACAGTAGAGCAGCTATCGCTGGTGCTCTTCGGAACGTAAACCGAAATCTGTCTTTCCGGACGTTTAGCGCCGCACTTTGGGCATTCTACTGCCTCGTCACTCTCGCGGATGGTCCGGTAGACCTCGAAGTTTTCATTACACTTCACACATTTATACTCGTAGATGGGCATTACACTTCTCCTCTATTTTTTTTCTACTATTTTGTTGTTTCAGCCATTTTACTGGCATCGTCAGCTTTATTGATTGGTAGTACCAGCGCCTGTGCCGTCAATTCACAAAGACTTGTGACCGTAATACCGAGATTGTAATAATCATTAAGTTCGGTAATCTGGTGCCGGCAGTTATCGCACGAAGTAACTACAATTTTAGCGCCAGTTTCACGTATCTGGTCTGCCTTCGGTTTGCCTGCCTTGATACGCGATTCACTCCATTCTGAAATCGCCACCAGCCCCGATCCGCCTCCACAACATATACTCTGCAGACGGTTTGGCGTCATCTCGCGGAAATCCTGAGCGACCGCTTTCAGTACGCGTCGTGGTTCTTCGAGCAGACCGCCCTTGCGTCCCAGGTTGCATGAATCATGATAGGTCACGGGTTCAGGGTTTTTTAACGGATCCAACTTCAACCTGCCATCCCGGACATATTCATCCAGGACTTCAAGGATACTGCGTACACGAAACGGTAAAGGTCCACCGAACCATTTAGGAGCTTCCCAGCGCAGCGTCGTATAGGCATGACCGCATTCGGTCAGTACTACCTCTTTGACCTTCAATCGTTTTGCTTCATTAATAATTCGTTCCGCAATCCGCTTTGCTTTGGCGGTATCTCCCAGGAAAACGCCATAGTTCGACGCTTCAAACATGCTCATCGTCCATGATTCTCCCACCGCATTGAATATCATCGCTTCTGGAAGAATCGTGTGCGCGCCGGAAAGAGGAACATATAGAATCTTTGCTCCTTCTTTTTCGATGGGAATGCGGGCGTCCGGGTTCTTCATATTTTCTTGGAGCTGTTTTTCGATTTCTTTTATCTGCTCGAAAAAGAAATCTTTATACATCTCTGCATTTTCTTCCTTACTGATAGCCATATCGGCTAGTTGCGTTAAGATTTCCGGAGCTTTTCCGGCGGCTGTCAGCGCTGCGCGGGCTGCTGATATGAGCTGGGGTGTTTCAACCCCCATCGGGCAATTAACGACGCATCTTTCACACAGCGTGCAATCTCGAAATGCCAGTTTCACCCATTTGTCCAGTTCCTCTTCTGTGAGTTTTTTCGCACCCGTCCATGATGGAAATATTTTGCTCATCCAATCGTGTTCCTTCTTGTAAACACGTCGGATCCTTTCCGCTTTTGCAACCGGGCTGGTCTCAGGGTCGTGGGTAGCCTGGTAAACATGACAGGAATCTATACACCAACCGCAGTGAGCACACATGTTAGATGCTGCCGTGCCCACGAGTTTGCTGTATTTCTTTTCGAGTTCTTTTTCAGCTTGTTCGACTACTGTTGTCATTCTGCTTGCCTTCCCTCCGGACGCACTCCCCGGTATCCGTAGCGACTGCCGGTAAATATTGCAGCGAAGAAGAAGTAAATGTAATGAGATATCTTACTGAATGGGACGTAGAACAAGAACGCCGCGGTAATGAGGAAGTAAATGGTTCTCCATTCAGGTGTGTTCAAGATTAGTGCCATGATAGCCGTGAAGAAGAAGAGTTCGACGCTTGCGACCGCAAAGTAGTCGTCGGGTGTGCTGATGAGACGCAACTCCGGTTGAATAATGCGACGCACAAATTTCACAATTCCTAATAAAAACGCTGGAGCTATTAAGATGGCAAAAATCCAGCGAACGGGTTCGGTCATCAAGCCAGGTGTAAACGGATAAGTAAACGTATTGAGAATAGCTACTCCTGCCCCTACATGATAGGCTCCGAATTCCACCCATCGCCAGAAATGTTTCTTGCTGCTTTCCATTGACCATGGTATAAACATGTTTGAATAAGAGCGCAACACGCCGGCGCCGGCGCTTCCTTTTGCTGGAGCTTTTTCACGAAGCATTGGTAAGCGTGATAATTGGAATATCTTTAACGCATACAGAATACCAAGCCATGCCAGTGCAATAACCTGGAGCTCGTATTCTACAAAATGAACGAAACCTTCACTCAACATCTACAACCTCCGCAATTTATTCCGATTAGACGCGTCGGCGTACAACGAATCGGAACACCTTTTCGACGCGCTCCATCTTGACAAGTTCATTCCCCGATGTCTTGCACCAGGCGGGAATGTCTCCAAGCACGCCGGGATCGGTGGCGAACGCTTCGATCAGATCGCCTAACTGCACCTGTTTAACTGCCTGGCTTACCTTAACGATGGGGATCGGGCAAACCAGCCCTTTTAAATCTAACGTGATTACTGTTTTCAATTCTTCTGTCATTTTCGTCTCCTTTTTAGCTATCTGAATTATATGAATAACGTTTGTTTTGAGCGGTCAGACATTTCTAGCATCGCGGCGACCCCACAGGATTCCTGGACCCCGTCAATCAGGTCTTCGCGCTTAATTTCCATGACTTCCATGCTCATCTGGCAGGGAAATAGTTTTACCCCTAAATCCTTCGCCATTTTCAGGAGCTCCGGCATAGGTGTAATGTGATGATTTTTCATCATCTGCTTAAACATCCATCTACCTACCCCCCAGAAATTGAATCGGGAGGGACCGACAACATTGATTCCGCCGCGGTTTAAAAGTCCCATCATACGCCCGAAAAGGCCTTTACCTGTAAGTGTTCCTTTCTGGATGGCTTTGATTCCCCAGAAAGTGAAAAACATGTTGGTCTCTTTACCCATCGCGGCAGCCCCAATCGCGATATTGAAAGCTGCAATTAATTTATCCATGTCGCCGCTCATTACGATCAGCGTGGTACCATTATTACTTTCCATTTTCTTCTCCTTAGTATCTAATGAAATTACTCGATTTACGCCATAATACGGTTAGCCAAATCGCGGTTTTTTGCCATTTGAGTCAATAAAATCTGGTGTATCATGTCGCATGCCTCGGCGATTTTAGGATTGATCAGGTTATAGTAGACATTCGAACCATCACGCCTGGCTTGTACGACGCCTTTGGATCTTAGGACAGCGAGGTGATGCGACGCGGCTGGCTGGATGATTTCAATAGCTTCTGCCAGTTCCCCGACCGTTTTTTCTCCGGTGCGCAGTTCGGCAATCATCATCTGGCGGGTAGGATCGGCGAGTGTTTTACAGAAGTCGGCTTTAATTCGATATAGTTCGTGGTCGTATTTTGACATCTCATTCTCCTATAGCTATATATAGTCATATTTATCTATCTACATAATTATATGCATAGTATCTGGCATTTGTCAAGAGGGATTTTAAAAATACTTTTCACATCAAAGCAGAAATTCTCCCTTTTCCAAAGAGAGAATAAGAGAAATTTTTCAAACGGTGTCATTCCAGCCTCCGAGCTGGAATCCAGAAATTTAAGGCAAATGTTTCACTGGCGATCTCGGGGTGGGGTATTTATTCAATGATTTTCTTGATTTCAGACTAAATCTGGAATGAATAATAAGAGAGACTCGCTTTATTTCCCCAGCACCCTGTATGCAAACTTAAGCATCAATTCCATGTGCTCGATGTCCTGTTCAGTCCCGCCACCCATGTGTCCCTCGTCATACCATTGCACCTCGATTTGCTTGCCCAAAGCCTTCATCTTAGCATCGAAGACTTCGACAGGACGAGCAGGCGTGCGGGTATCATTGCGGCCCTGGATAATAAGCACCGGAACTTTTATTTTCTCCATATAATTTATCGGGGAGCTCTTGGCATACTGCTCCGGTTTTTCTTGAGGCGTTCCTCCCATGATCGCAACAGAATAGCCGCGCATCATTGGAGACAAAAATTCATATTCCATCGCCCAGTCTACCGTCGCTGTGCCTGCCATGCCGCCTGCCCATAGGTCGGGACATTTCCCGAGAGCCAGCAGTGTCAAATATCCTCCATAGGACCAACCGGTCAGCAAAATCTTCTGAGGATCGGCGATTCCTTCACTTATCATCCAGTCGCGTGCCGCGGTCATATCTTCTATTTCCCAGTGCCCCAGTTCGCCCCAGATTTTCTCCCTGAATGCCCGCCCGAAACCCGTCGAGCCGCGATAGTTAATCGCCAACCATGCAAAGCCGTGGTCGACCCATGCCTGGCTGTTAGGCATAAAATATTCTACCGTCGCCGTCTCAGGTCCGCCGTGGGTGTGCAGTATTGTAGGGAACGGACCTTTACCGTCGGGTAAAGCCAGCCAGCCCTGGATAGTTTCCCCGTCGGTCGACTTGAATGTAATGTTTTTCCAGGGTTTGCCTGGTGGCACTTCACCAGCCGACAACACGGTGCGCGTTTTCCTGCCCGTCCGACTGTCCAGTGCTATGACCTGCGGGGGACGTGTGGAGTCCTGCCAGCCGGCGATTATCTCGTGATTCGTCGTGATCACGGCATCCAGCATGAACCCCGTCCCCATTCCATAAAAACCAGGCGGATGGTCTAGTTGTCGAAGTTTATTAGTCGCTAGCTCGTAGATGTACAGACGCTGCACCGCTCGATGAGAATTCGATAAAAGGATGCGTTTTCCATCCGCCGACCAGTCCATCACGGCGATGTCGCCAGAAAGCAGGTCTAAAGTCAGTTCGGTGCGTTCTCCGGTCGGTATATCCCAGATGAAAGGTCGACCATTACCAGACCGGGTTGAAGTTGCCAGTAGTCTTAAATCACCGCGAAGAGGCGAAAATGAGGACGCCATGATACTTGCTCCCTCATCGCGAACTTCTCTGATAAGCTTACAGGTAGATGTATCGAAGACCTTTAATCCGTAGTACTGGAATTCTGAAGGTTTCGGAGACATGATTACGCCGATTTCGCCCAAGTATGAAAGAGTCGGACCGAACATCATCCTGCGGTTGTGATGTAATTCCTTCGGTTCCCCCA
>CAYHBE010000032.1:6164-9249 GCA_964354765.1 uncultured Dehalococcoidales bacterium
GCGATCTGGGCGCTAGCAATAAACGGGGCGCGGTAGCGCAATTTCCAGGGGGCATTGTCATCAAGCTGCATCGGTTTGAGCATATGTAATTCTCAGGTGAGATTCATTAATTCTACGACAATGATAGTGGGAAGCCCGATTTTTGTAAAGGAATCATGCTTGACGCTTTTGGTCAAGCAAGTTATGATGGCACTACCATACTGAAAAATAGGAGTGGAGAAAATGGCGAAACCAAAGAGAAAAATGGCTTCAGATACTAAGATTGTTGCTACTGTAAAGTCTGTGAAAGGTAATTGTTCCTGGGGTCACGAGGAAGGAGACAGCTTTGAAATTAGCTGCCATGATACTGCCGGACTTTGCGGCTTTTTCTACCACGATGTATATCCTTATATCGCAATGCTCCAATTCGGCGGAAAATACCCCTGGGGAGACCCGGATGTGATCAACGTTGAGTGCATGGACAAGTACAACCTCGTAAAGATGGAACTGCGGCGGGTAAAGGTAGCAAAATAAGCTGGTTAGGTAATTCATAAGGCGGACAAATGATTCATACAGAAGGTCATTTCGAAGGATTAAAAGGACTCAAACTATACTACCAGGGTTGGCTGCCGGACCGGAATCCGAAGGCTGTGTTGCTGATGTTGCACGGACTCGCTGAACACAGCGGTCGATACGGTAATGTTGTCGAGTATTTCGTTCCGCGCGATTATGCAGTTTATGGTTATGACCAGCGGGGTCACGGAAAGTCGCAGGGTGCTCGCTGCTACGTAGATCATTTCCAGGACCTGATCGCTGACCTGAATACATTTGTGGCGATGGTGAATAAATTTCATCCGGGTCTTAAAGTGTTCATAGTGGGACACAGCATCGGGGCAACGGTCGCTGTAACTTATTCGGTGCAGTACCCCAATGCAGTCGCGGGATTGATCCTCTCCGGTGCAGTACTTAAACCCGGCGAGAGTATAACGCCGCTTATGAAAACAATGGCAAGGATATTGTCCGCCATTTCCCCTCACATGGGTGTGTCACCGCTCGATTCTTCGACTATCAGTCGTGATAAGAGTGTTGTCGATGCTTACGATAACGACCCACTCGTCTATCGGGGCAAGATCCCCGCGAGGATGGGTGCAGAGGCACTCAATGTTATGGAAAGATACCTGTCGCCGCGGCTCGGCGAAATAAAACCGCCGCTCCTAATCATGCACGGCGGTGAAGACCGTCTCTCGAACAAAGAAGGCAGTGTTTTCCTGTATCAAGGAGCAGCTTCACCTGATAAAACTCTGAAAATATATGAAGGTCTTTACCACGAAATATACAATGAGCCGGAGCGGGCGCAGGTTTTCGCAGATATTGAAGCCTGGTTAGCACGGCATCTATAAAGATTATTCTCGCGTGAGGGATGGAGCAAATGGCTAAGAAGACAAGCATAAAATCGGAGAAGGTAGTCCCCGGTGCAATCGTTGAAACCACAGAAGGCAAGCTCCACGGGACTGTGCACGATAGCATCCATGCATTTAAAGGTATCCAGTATGGAGCCCCAATCGGCGGTAAAAATCGTTTTATGCCACCAGTTAAGCCTAAGCCATGGAGCGGCGTACGCGATGCATTCAAATTCGGTCACTGGTCGCCGCAAACCATGCGTTACACAGAAATGCTTGCTCCTCAGGCAGATTTATCGATAGAAGGTTTGGATGAAGACTGCCTTTACCTTAATGTGTGGACTCCTGAGCCTAACACAAACAAGAAGAGACCCGTCATGTTCTGGTGCCACGGTGGCGGTTTCAGGCAGGAGAGCGGTACCTGGCCTTGGGTGTACGGAGAATCACTCGCGCGGCGTGGCGATGTGGTTGTAGTCACTATAAATCATCGACTCAATGTATTTGGCTATTTTCACCTGGGCGACATCGGCGGAGAGAAATACGCTGCTTCGGGAAATGTTGGGATGCTCGATTTGGTGGCTGGCTTGCATTGGGTCCACAATAACATCTCCGCATTTGGTGGTGATCCTGAAAATGTGATGATATTCGGTGAATCGGGTGGAGGCGCCAAAGTCTGCAGTCTGCTCGCGATGCCGTCGGCTAAAGGTTTGTTTCATCGTGCTGCAATTCAGAGCGGTGTTGCTCTTCGTTTAAATACCCGAGAGCAGTCGAACCAATTGACGAACACGATGTTGAACGAGCTGGGAATTAAAGCCAATAAAGTCGACGAACTGCAGACCATGCCTGTAGAACGGTTGCTGGCAGCCATGACGAAGGTTATTGGCTCAAATGCTGAGGTCCAGTTTTCGCCCTTAGTAGACGGCAAAATCATACTCAGACATCCTTTTTCTCCTGGAGCTTCACCCATATCAGCTTCGATTCCAATTCTTGTTGGCTGCAATCGCCACGAACAGACCTATACTGCTATCTCACAAAATGATGAAGCCGCGTTCAGCCTTGATGAAGCAGGTTTGCGACAGCGTGTCATCGAAATGGTCGGCGATGATGATTCTGGCTCCGTGCTCGATCTCTATCACAAGTTATACTCGGGTGAAAGTCCTAGCGAATTATACTTTCTCATGGGTACAGATAGAAGAATGCGGTCGGGAGCAATTATGCTTGCCGAGCGTAAATTTGCCCAGGGTCAGGCGCCCGTCTACATGTACTTGTTTGCCTGGCGCTCTCCGGTAATGGAGGGTAAAGTAGGAGCGACACATACCGTCGAAATTCCTTTTGTGTTCGATAATACAGACATTCCAATCGTGATGACTAAAGGCGGTCCGGAAGTGAAAGCGCTCGCTGCAAAGACCAGTGAAGCCTGGATACAATTCGCGAGAAATGGAAATCCTAATCACAAGGGGTTGCCAAATTGGCCGGCGTACAACACCCGTGACCGTGTCACGATGGTCTTTAATACCACATGTCAGGTGGTGAATGATCCCGGTGGCAAAGAACGCAAGCTCTGGGCGGGGATTAGGACCCGACGTTAAGAGGTATTGCACTGCGCTTTCTAACTCAAAGCTTGGAAATACACTAGATCCTATTGAGTACTGCGCTGTTCGAAGGTATATTTCCAGATCAAGGCTGCAATGATGCCGCCAATTACT
>CAYHBE010000033.1:0-9227 GCA_964354765.1 uncultured Dehalococcoidales bacterium
GCAATTGAAATTCCGCAGCTCGCAACATAGTTTTAGTATCTGGTTACCGCTGTTCATCATCGGACCGATAGCACTGATATTCCTGCTGGCACTTTGCCTGATCGCACTACCTTTCCTACTCCTATCGCTGCTATTTACCTGGCGCTGGTACTGGCTGGAGTACGCGGTAATCGGGATACCGGCATTCTTTGCTATCGTGTGGTCTTTACCCGGCTTGAAAGTCGACGTCGACGACGAAGGACAACATGTATTGATTGCCGTCTACTAGGTAAAAGAGGTTAACGATGTACGACTTATATGAAACCGAAACATACATCAAGCACCATAGCGAAGATCTGATGCAGCAAGCTGAACGTAAAAGGGAGCTATTGCGGGTAAGAAGAGTGCAAAATCTTCGAAAATTTGAATACTTTGATATGTCTTTAAAATTTGGATTCATGCGAACGCCAGAGTCTAGATTTGGTCAAATAGTAATTAAAGGAGCACTAAAATGAGCGAAAATCAGAAGAAAATATTACAAATGCTTGCCGAGGGAAAAATCAGCGTCAGTGAAGCTGAACGGTTACTTTCTCTAATTACCTCAGCCAACAACAACCGGAATGAGTCGAGCAACAGCACGACTGCCAAAACATCACCGAGATATCTCTACGTTGTTGTGGAGCCGAAACCCGGGGCTTCTCCTGAGCACCGGCACGGCAAAGTCAATGTACGTGTGCCTTTCGGACTGATACGGGCGGGGATGAAACTGGCAACATTAATTCCGCCAGAAGCCGCCGACAAGGTCAATGACGCGATGAAAGACAAGGGTATGAGCTTCGATATGCGCCATCTTAAACCGGAAGACATTGAAGAGCTTATTTCAGCCCTGCATGACAGTGAAGTCAATGTGGACACGGACGACGAGACAGTAAGAGTATATGCGGAATAAACATCGGATTATAAATAAAACATTCATTCAGGAGAACAGGTTCATATGATGCTGTCTAAATTAATTGCGCAGCGCCCTATTCCTTTATCCCTTCCCGCGGGGAAGAGAAATTATTTTATAAGAGGGGCGGCCGCCCCTCTTAAACACCCCTGTGCAGGTATAACCAGCTTTTTTAGCAAACATTCTTTGATAAGTAATAGCATTGAATTGTGAATAACCTAATTGGACGAAAATACACGCACGTAGGTTATAAAAAAGTCGGTAGGAGGAATTAATGAACAAGGCTAACGCATCTGGAGCAGTAGGGGGAGTTATCTGGTTTATAGGCTGGCTGTTTACAATCTCATTCGCTCATTTAGTATGGTGGAAGATAATTCTCGGCATTGTTGTATGGCCACTGTTCCTGGGACAGTCGGTAGGCTAGACCTGGGCTTTTAGCTTCATTTTCTGAATTTTAAGCCTGAAACTCTCTTGCAAGACGCGTGAACGAGAAGGAGCGGCTCTGGGGATTTGTCCCGCGGCTGCTCCTTTTTGTTTTTATATCTTGTAATATCGCATACGCGGTAATATACTGGGTTTACCTTTCTGGAACATTCGAAGACCGCTTAACAGGCACTGAGATGAAGACAAGTAATATACTATTGAGCTTCGTCACCACCATAGTGTTGGTAGCCTTTACCCCGATGTTAGTCGCTTGTGCCGGCAGCTCACCGGGAGTTTTTGAACAAATATTATCGGTTATTCCGGATACCGAAAGCAATCGTGCGATGGTTGCCATAAACGACTATGTACAAATACAAAAGCAGCTCCAGGTCGATGCTCCTCTTAAAGATGCGACACCCGAGGAACAGATGACTTATGTGAAGGACTTGTATTCACTGGACGGATTGGAGAAAATTTTGACATTTGCTGCAACCGTTGGCTTCGTCAATAACAATTCTTCATATCTCCTGCAGAGTCTTGAAGCGCTAAGTAGAATGGAATTGGGTTATTGGTCTATCGATCAGGAAGTATCGGCTGGATGGCCTCCGATAAATGTCTCGATTGTTAAAGGCCGATTTAACCCGGAAATGTCCCGGCAGGCACTAGCTGAAAGTGCCAAAGATGACCCTCCTTCCACAGAAATATACAATGAGAACACAATTTATGGTTGGGGAGGGGACAACGAGATAAATCTCGGGAAAAGGTTATCGCCTCCTGCCTACGATATGTTAGGTCGAGGAGGTCGCTTTGTATTTCAGGACAATTACGCCTTCAGAACGAACCAGACCTCAACAATTAAACTTGTCCTGGATGCGCAAAAAGGCAAGCATGTTTCGCTAGCTGAAGTAAGTGAGTTCAGTCTCATAGCTAAAGAGCTTTTCTCACACGGGGCAATGTCGGCCTATCTAACCAACCAGACACAAAGTTTTGAGATTACCAGGGACTTGCTCGCTGCTTCAAGCCAGTCTGGCGTCCAAGATGTTGACGAATATTTTTCAAAAGGACCTATACTTTTGCCTTATCAGACAATCGGACTGGCGATAGCCAAAGACAAAAAAGGACCCTTTGCCTTAATAATTCTTGTGCATACCGATGAGAAGACCGCCGAAGAAAATGCAAGTCTACTCCAGCAGCGGATCAACCAAACGAGTTCATTTATCACGAGTATTAACTGGACTACAATGTTTACAAACACCTCGGTAACAAACCGAGGTCGCGTTTTGACAGCAAAGTTATATGGACCAGATATTGGCAGGAACTGGCTTGCCTGGTATTTTAATCATGACCCTCTTATACTCCATGAATGAGTCAAGAATTGTTTCGAATTGCCCGTCGCGTATTGTTTAAAATACCTCTGGAAACAACACTGCCGTTAACAGAATGACCAGGCTGATAGATGCGCCAATTAGACCTTCTTGAACCAGAAATTTTACCTGTCCGTCCCAGAACATTATAAAACCGACGATGCCAATCGATGCTCCAACAATAGCTAAAGGAGGCCACAACCCTGCAACCAGAGGAGCAATCGCAATAGCCACCGCGCACGCAATTGTTCCGATTCCAGCCGCCACATGGAGTATCAACATGAGTTTCTTAAGTCTATCACCTGTAACAGTGGTTCCAAAAACCCAGGAGCTGCCTTTCCACTCCTTGATCTTGTTTGGAATCATGTATCCATAAATGATATAGGTGAGACCGTGACAGGCTACCACGAAGGCAATTAGATAACGTAACCAGGGCACCATTCTGATGTCTCTCCAATGTAATTTTCTGTTACTCGGAAATAATAACTAGAGCTTATTTGTCTATTTCGAATTGCTGCCCCGTCAATTTCTCAAGTGCAAGCCGTGCCGCTTCTGCTTCTGCCGATTTCTTGTTCCTGCCGGTGCCCTGTGCCAATGCTTCCCCACCCGATCTCACCTCCACTACAAAGGTTCGATCATGGTCGGGGCCGACAGCTTCGACCAGGTGATAGGAAGGCGGAGTTTGCGTCTGGCTTTGAAGAAATTCCTGGAGACGGGACTTGAAATCGGTAACCACACCTGCTCTGATTGCAGATAGCAACTCGGATTGCAGCAATCGCCAGACGAATGGTTCTGTGGTCGCTAATCCCTGGTCGAGATATATTGCGGCGATTACCGCTTCCAGCCCGCGTGCCAGGTTAGCCGGTTTGTCACTACCGCCGCTCGTTTCCTCTCCTTTACCGAGATAAAGGTTCAAGCCTAGCTCAATACTCTTAGCGACTTGCGCGAGCGTCTCCTGTTTGACCAGGTGAGCACGCAGCTTGGTCATCTGACCTTCGCTCAACTCTGGGAAATCACGGTAAAGTCGTTCACCAACTATTAATCCGAGTACCGCGTCGCCGAGGAACTCCAGTCGTTCGTTAGAGAATGGCGCGATAGGAGGATTTTCATTTGCGTAGCTGCTGTGGGTCAAAGCCTGGACCAATAGTTCTACCTGGTTGAAGGATACTCCGAGGGATTGCTGAAATGCGGACAGGTCAGTCAAATCAGGGCTCCTTCGAGAATAATTAAGCAAAGCATACCTAGTTAGAGATAAAGTTTCAAGTTCCAAGAAACAAGTACCAAGATCGGGAGTTTGAAGATTTATATCATTCAAGGTAATAAGTTTTATCCTGTCAATGCCACCGACGTATGATACTCGAAAGATGATGACAGAAAGAGCATAAGACGGTCTAATCTTCTGAGTGTATTTAGCCCTTCTTTATAGGGAAAATCATGAGATAGGTCATTGTGCG
The DNA here is from genome assembly GCA_964354765.1 of uncultured Dehalococcoidales bacterium. Lineage (GTDB taxonomy): Bacteria > Chloroflexota > Dehalococcoidia > Dehalococcoidales > Fen-1064 > JAURWL01. The sequence goes on from CAYHBE010000033.1 coordinate 4,170, forward strand.
TTTATATTGAGTTGCCCTCGAAGCCAATTATTAACGTCTGTACCCTTTCCTAGATTTGAACATAGAAACAAAGAAATCAGGAGTTTAAGAGGGTGCAACCCTCTTAGTAAGTTTAAGGGGATGAGGCATTGGATTATCAATCTACACAGTGATATCTCATGAGGAGGGAACCATACCGACTTTTAAAAAGTACATGGGAATAATCTGGTGGGGAAACTGTTTAGAACAGTGTATAATGATGAGGTAAAATAAAAACAGGTACAAAAATGGCACCGCAAGTATTCTATCGTAAATGGCGTCCGCGTACATTAGGCGAAGTAGTTGGGCAGGAACCGGTTACCCGGACCCTGCTCAATGCTCTCAAGAGCGGGCGTATTTCTCACGCTTATCTTTTCTGCGGACCTCGGGGTACCGGCAAAACAAGCATGGGCAGAGCGCTGGCGAAAGCAGTCAATTGCCTGACAACAGAAGGCAAGGGTGAACCCTGCAATACCTGCGATATATGCCAGTCAATCAACGAAAATCGGGCACTCGACTTTATTGAAATCGATGCCGCCAGCAACACCGGAATCGACGATATACGCACGTTACGCGAACGGATTACTATCTCACCGGCACAAGCCCGCTATAAAGTATATCTTATCGATGAATTTCACATGCTGAGTACCGCGGCATCGAACGCTTTGTTGAAAACACTGGAAGAGCCGCCGCCACATGTCATTTTTATTCTCGCAACGACTGAGGTGCACAAGATACTGCCGACCATCATGTCGCGCTGCCAGCGCTTCGATTTCCACCGAATTTCCCTGCCTGACATAGCGAAAAGACTGGAAGATATTTGCAAGACAGAGCAGATCACGATCGAACCCGAAGCCCTGCGTTTAATCGCTAAAAGCGCCGCTGGTAGTTTGCGCGATGCATTGAACTTGCTCGAGAGACTGACAACATATTACGGTACGGATATCACATTCCGACAGGTGCAGGAATTGCTCGGCATGACCGGCGACGCGCGGGTCCGGGAGCTTGTGCAACACTTAATCAACGATGATGTAAAATCGGCGATTGCGACTATTAATAATGTGAATGCCGATGGGCTAGACCTTCGTCATTTCAAGCGCGAGTTGGTAGAGTATTTACGGAGCCTGTTGCTTATAAAGTCCGGCTCTCAAGAGTCAGTTGATGCAACCGACGATGATATGACAACGCTTACAAGACTTGCGAACAAGACTTCCCTGTCAAAAATCCTTAAAACCTTAAAACTGTTCAGCCAGGTGGAAACAGGCACAGAAAACAATTCTATTCTGTCGCTTGAGCTGGCGATAATAGATTCTGTCCAGACAACGGGAGAATCTCCCGCTGTACCCAATGTCAAGCAGCAAGAAAATATACCGCCCCGCCGTATTATCCCGGAAATTCCACCCCACTTGGCTGCGGTAAAAATCACTACTCCAGTCGAACCTAAAAGTAGTGCGCCTCCTGTGGTCAGTACGTCTCTAAAACAACCACCTCGTACCGACGTAGGCAAGTCTCCTCAAGCGGTAGAACAGCCGGTGAGTGCGGCTTCTCCGCTCGAATATAACAAAGTAACCGAACGGCTGAAACACGAATGGCGGCATATCCTGGAGCAGGTACCACCGGAATTGAGAAAAAGTCCGGCTCTCGCCATACTAAGGAGCACCGGCGTGCAGCCGGTGGATGTCGATAAAGGGGTGGTAGTGCTATCTTTCAGGTATGCTTACCTCAAAGAGAAATTGGAAGAGTTAGAAAACAAGCGAGTTGCAGAAAAAGTCCTGAGCAATTTTATCGGGCAAAACTGTAGTGTGCAGTGTGTCCTCGAAAACAATCATCTCGTGAAAGAAGCGCTTAAAATGGGCGCAGAAATTATTGATGTGGAGGAATCATGAACCTGGATATGATCAAGCAAGCCCGTGAGCTTCAATCGAAACTTGCTCACGCCCAAAAGGAACTCAAGCGAATGCAGGTTGAGGCGGAAGCAGGCAAGGGTGCTGTGAAAGTTGTCATGAACGGCGAGCAAAGGGTACTTTCTTTAAAAATCGACCCGGCTCTCGTTGACTTGAACAATACCAAACAACTCGAAATATTCATACTGAGAGCGTTGAATGAAGCCCAGGAAAAGGTGGCCAAGGAAGCCGAGAAGAGGATGAAGGAAGCCACCGGCGGTATGAAAATTCCAGGGCTGTTCTAGGATAAATCCGAAATACGAAACCCGAAACAAATTTTTAATTTATTAATATTTAAGTATTATTTTGGATTTCGTGCTTCGATATTCGAATTTTTAAAGTGAATTATTACCCTGGAGAATTAAATTGGCGCAAAACAATATCCCCCAGGCAGACGCTATCAGCCGTCTGGTTACAGAATTAAACAAATTACCGGGAATCGGTCCTAAGAGCGCTCAAAGGCTGGCATTTTTTCTGCTGCGATCACCTCAAGAACAATCGGAACACCTGGCCGAGGCAATTTTAAACTTGAAACAGCAGATCAAATTGTGCTCGGTCTGCTATAACCTCACAGACTCCGACCCCTGTACCTTCTGCTGTAACGAAACACGAGACCGCTCAATAATATGCGTCGTAGAGCAGCCGCAGGATATTATCGCAATCGAACACACCAGCGTTTTTAAAGGTCTTTATCATGTCTTGCACGGCGCCATTTCACCAACCGATGGCATCGGCGCGAATGATGTGCGTATTCGTGAATTGATTCAGCGACTAAATAATGGTGCCGTCCGGGAAGTCATACTTGCCACTAATACCAACTTCGAAGGTGAACAGACAGCCATGTACCTCCATCAATTACTTACGCCGCTCGGTATAAAAGTAACGCGGCTGGCACGCGGACTGCCTTTCGGCACAGAACTTGAATATGCTGACGACGCAACGTTAACCCGCGCTTTTGAAGGTAGAACAGAGCTCTAGGGACAGACATCGACTGCTTTATTTAGCCGAGGTGTTGAAATGGGCCGGACAAGCAGCGGTTACGAAGACCATGAATTCGTTGCGCAGTTGTATGACCCCATTTACGATCACCTTGCCCGTCGCGACATTGAATTTTACGTAAATTATTCGCGGAGAGTGATAGGTCGGACGCTAGAACTCGGCTGCGGTACGGGTCGTGTTTTAATTCCCACCGCTCAAGCTGATTGTGAAATTACAGGGCTGGACTTTTCGACTTATATGCTCGAAGTCTGCCGCGAGAAGCTGGTAAAACTGCCGCTGGAAGTCCAGGCACACGTTAAACTGGTGCAAGGCGACATGACGAATTTTGAACTCGGAGAGCAGTTCGCTCTTATTACCATCCCTTTCCGACCATTCCAGCACCTGATCACAACCGACGAGCAAAAAGCCTGCCTTAACTGCGTCTGGAAACACCTTGAAGCAAATGGTGTATTTGTCTTTGACGTTTTTCATCCCAACATTCCTCGACTTGTCGATCCGAAATACCTGATGGAGATGGATGTCGATCCGAGGATTGAAATGCCAGATGGAAGGGTTCTCCGACGCACAACGCGCGTGGCAGCTTTTCACCGCGAACAACAGTATAATGACATCGAGATTATTCATTACGTGAAACATCCGGATGGACAAGAAGAGCGGTTGGTGCATTCGTTTCCGATGCGCTATTTCTACAGGTATGAAATGGAAAACCTGCTGTCTCTCTGTGGATTCAGGATAAAAGAATTCTGCGGTGATTTCGACGGTTCTGCTTTTACAGCTGAATCTCCCGAGATGATATTCGTGGCGGAGAAGATCAAATGAGCAAATACGGATATGAAGAGGGTTTTTCTGCGGAATTCTATGACCCAATTTACGGTTCTCGGATACCAGATGTAGACTTTTTTAAGAATTATGCTAAGGATGCAAAGGGGAGGATTCTGGAGCTGGCATGTGGGACAGGTAGAATTCTGATACCTCTAGCTCAAGCCGGTTATGAAATCACTGGACTCGATCTCTCAACATTTATGCTTGATGTCTGCCGACGAAAACTTGTAGAACAGCCTGTGGATGTACAGAAGCAAGTCAATCTAGTGCAGGTAAATATGGCAGATTTCCGGTTGAATGAAAAATTTACATTGGCAATCATCGCGGCGCACTCTTTTCAGATACTCATCAAACAAAAGGATCAAGAGAATTGTTTACGCTCCATTGCTGCACATCTTAAACCCCACGGGCGTCTAATCGTAGATGTTTTTCATCCCCATTTTCCGAGGTTATATGACCCACAATTTCAACAAGAAAGGCAAACTAGCACGAATATAACTCTTGATGACGGCAGGAGAGTGAGAGTATCCGACTGTATTGCTGCTTATCATAAAAGCGAACAATATAATGACGTCGAGCAGATCTATTATGTGCATCATCCGGATGGCAGAGAGGAGCGCCTTGTACAAACTTTCCCCATGCATTATTTTTTCCGTTATGAGATGGAGTATCTTCTAAGGATTTGCGGATTCAACGTTATTGAAATCTTCGGGAATTTTGATAAATCTCCGTTCACCGACACCTCTCCAGAGATGATATTCGTCGCAGAGAAGAAATAAGCCCGCCACCAGGTTGGAATTTACCAGGTTGCCTGACTTATAATCGGTAATGATGAACACTCACTCCCTTAAAGAACTTTATCCTCAGCGCCGCAATATCAGATTGTATAGCTATGATTATGCCTGGCCGGGGGCTTATTTTGTTACTATTTGTACTTACGACAAAAAAAATCGGCAATGTGATCGATATTACAATGAGGTTGAATTCTTTCAGTGAAATCGTTGAGTCTGTCTGGAAGAATATACCGCTACATTATCCTGAAGTGAAGAATGAGGTATTCACCATTATGCCTAATCCTGTACATGGGATCATAATTATTCAGGACTTGAAGCGGGCGGGTCACAGACCCGCCCCTACGAAAAAACAGCCGCTATCAAAAATAGTCCGTGCGTTTAAATCCTATTCGTCCCAGAGGATAAATGAACATCGTCAACTGCGGGGCATACCAGTCTGGCAACGCGGCTATTATGAACATGTTGTCCGCAGTGAAGAAGAA
>CAYHBE010000034.1:0-9146 GCA_964354765.1 uncultured Dehalococcoidales bacterium
CTGCTATATCATCCGAATACCTTAATAATTGCCATCTTTTAAAAGGGGTAAACATATCATGAAACACCCAACGGTGAAATTTTTAGTGCTAAGTCGGACTGTCCTGGCAATTCTTATATCAGTATTTATGTTAATTAGTGCAATTGGCTGTGGAGCGGGAGAACCACAAAGCCAGGGAGTCGCGTGGCAGCTCGATACTTTTGCATTGCGGTATAATTGTACCCCGATAACCGAGTCTTCACCAGATATCTCACCCATTGTCAAGCCAGGGCAGGATGTATATATCTATGCAGAAATTAGGAATGTTGGTACTGAGGCGGGCGCCTATGAATGGCAGGTGTATTTAGATAATGCTGATAATCCTTTTTATCATGAAACAACCAGTAATTTGGTTGCAGGATCTTCAGAAGGATCTTCAGAGGTTATTGGAAATCCGGTTGGATTGGTGTGTATAACAATTTCAAGCGAGGTAATCGGTAGACATGAAGTGAAAATAGGGACCGTAACGAGACATTTTACTGTTGTTACAGTAATCCCATCAGCAGCTCAAATTTCTAATTTGTCTATAGATCCGTTTAACATCCCTGCAGGACAAGAGACGTCCGTTAATTTTACAGTCTGTAATCCAGGTGAAGTTAATGAAATTTATACTGTTAATATTTTTATTGGTGATTACAAAGCAGAATCAAAATCCGTTTCTGTTAACGCTGGTGCTTGTGTTCCAGTTGTATCTCATGTTGGTTCAACGACTCCTGGTACTTATCATGTTTTAATCACTGCTGACGGTTCTTCAAGTCAGGTTGCCGGGACGTTTCAGGTATTTGCCGAAACGGGAACGTCCGGCTCGGGGTTAACGGCTGGTACGCCGTTGACTTTCACCTCAACTACACTCGCTGATGGATTTGTTTCCAAATCATATACTGCTGAGGTAAAACCCGCTGGGGGCACAACTCCTTACACATATTCGTTAACATCAGGCAGTTTACCAGCAGGGCTCAGTATCCACGGTTACAATGATTTTTGCCGTATAGAGGGTACACCAACCGCATATGGGCAATTCGAGTTTGAAATTACTGTCGACGACTCCAATGAAAGTACCTCAGCAGTGAAAGCTACCTTCAACCTGATGGTTTTTCCAAACCTGGATGGAAAATGGATGATGACTACTACCGTAACTCAGGCTAACGGAGTTTGTGCCGGGGAAGGCGGTACCAGTACTCGCGAGATCACAGTAACTCAGAACGGAAAAAGTATAACCTTTTCTGATTTCACTGGAAGTCAAGCGAACCAACTGATCGGAGCGATTTTGCCTCCTAATAGTTCCTTTATCGATGTAATTAAGAATACAGTAATTCGTAATGATACAGAACAATGGATTGTTTACGTATCTGGTAGTTACCCGGAGGATTTTGGGACAACAACATCATCCCGACGGTTGGTGATTAATACGACAACCACCATGTCTGGAGTAGAGGACTGGACATGGGTAGGGGGAGGTGGTGATTGCCCTGATGGTAAAGGTGTGATTACCGCAACGAGAATTCCATAGGTTTGAAGATTCTAACCAAGTAGAAGCACAACGTTAAACAACGGTCGGTTCGAATTTTTGTATTTTTTTGTTCCTTCGTCTTCTTCTACTTGATAGAATAAAAAGAATCCCAAACGCAAATAGTAAAGCAACCGCTGGCGGATCAGGCACTAATAGCCGCCAAGACCTTCAGTCCTGTGAGCGAGAAGGAACGTTCGTCATTGGTATCTAGAACAGTCGAAGCATCTGAAGGCGGCAAATTCGAGCAATATAAAACGGACATGATATTTGACGCCATATCATGGAATCCTCAATGGTTGGATTGAGCACTTCACATATCGATAATATGCTGTAAGCAGTGCCCAATCTTTTAAGAAATGCGCACTCCGCTCAGATCGTAGATGCTGGCTTCAGTAATCCGTACGGGAATCATTTGTCCGATGGGGATTTTACCTTTGACCAGCACCAATCCGTCAATCTCAGGGGCATCACGGTAGCTGCGACCTATGGAAACGCCCTGTCCAGAACCTTCTATCAAAATATCCAATTTACGCCCAACGATTTCCCGGTTACGTTCAAGCGATATGCGCTGCTGTATTTCCATCAAGCGTTTCAAACGATCTGCTTTAACTTCATCAGGTACTGGGTCGCCAAGTGGTTCAGCTGCAGTGCCTGTTTCGAAAGAATATTTAAAGACACCAACCTTATCAAACCGCATCTCTTCAACAAAGTCGAGCAAGTCATTGAATTCAACCTCAGTCTCACCTGGATAGCCAACGATGAAGGTCGTGCGCAATGCCAGATCAGGTATAGTTTTACGCATTTTTTCTACGGTCTTGTTAACCCATCCTATATTTGTCGGGCGGCGCATTCGTCGGAGCACCGCTGGATGAGAGTGCTGCAAAGGCATGTCAAGATAGTGCACCACCTGCTTATTATTGGCAATCACTTGAATCAACTCGTCAGTGACATAGCCTGGGTAGGCATACATAATTCGAATCCAATCGACTGAAGGAGCAGTGTCGGTTAATTTTTTAAGCAGGTAAGCCAGACCATTTTTTAAACCCAGGTCATAACCATAATCGGTAGTATCCTGTGCGATAAGTACAATCTCGCGTATTCCTTTCGCTTGTAAGCTGCAAGCCTCGGCTATTACAGAATCAATCGGGTGGCTGACGGCAGTTCCTTTAATCAAAGGAATCGCACAGAATGCGCAAGGACGACGGCATCCATCGGCGATTTTTAAATAGGCACTGGCTCCCTGTATTGAGACACGCGGCACACCACGTCCATCGCCAGCAACTGCTGTGGTTTTAGGTAAGCCGCTGATTCCTTGATGACTGGCACGCAGACAATCAAGCACGCCGACAATGTCCATCCAGCGACGCGTCCCGAGTATAGCATCGACTCCAGGGACACGCTCCTTTACTTCGGTACCATAACGCTGCGTCAGGCAGCCTGCGGCGATCAACACTTGACTGTTTCTCATATTCGCTGCCAAATCGGCAAGCACATTGTATGACTCTTGTTTTGCTGTGGATATGAAACCGCAGGTATTCACGATCAAAATATCTGCCTGATGTGCGTCATCGACGCTTTTGTATCCAGCATCGACCAGCAGCTGCGTCATGGAATCAGAATCGACTGAATTCTTTGGGCAACCTAAAGAAACTATGTGAAACGTTTTATTGTTCAAATTCAATTCTTTAAGGAAACTCTCTGTAAATACTATAACGGAGATTTGATGGTAGTGTCGATAACCGCGCTCAGGTGTATTATAAAACAGGTTAACCGGGGACTAGTCCTTTAGATTTTAAAAATTCATCAATTTAGGTGATTGCAGTTATTAAAATGATTGTTTAAAATAAATATGAATACTAGGGCAATTATGAACTGCTTTTCAATAATAACCGTGTAAAAAAAATAGAAACAAGAGAATCAGGATAAATGGTACAGGCAGATTCACCGGAGATTATTCTCTTTACACAGACGGAAGTCTTAAGTGGTTCAATATTTATCTCAACTTTGGAAGGACGACTTCTCGACGAACTCAACGGTCGTATTACCGCTGCACCTGATAACCGGGACAGGTTTCTCAAACTGTCAGATGTCGTCATCGAACATGTAGATGGCAAGCAAGAAAAAACAGCTGAAGCTTATGTTAACAGGGATACAATACAGATGGCAGCGACATCCTCCGCAAATGCCAGCCGGGGCATTGGCAGCAAGCCTGGTCCAAAACCTTACCCTTTCACAGAGAAAATACCTGTGTTAGTAAAGATTGTAATGACAGGATATGAGATCACCGGTAATATGTACCGGGTTAGTCACCAAAAAGTCGAGCATGTCCTCATAGAAAAAACAAAGTTCATCCCCCTTACCGATGCCAGTATAAGCACTACGTTAAACAATAAGCATTGGCAGGTCCCTTTTTTAGCCGTAAACAAAGAACAGATTTTGTCGTTATTTGAGCAAAGCACATAAGTCTCTTTGTCATCCGGTAGATTTTGACTTCCCTTATAAAAGTCGGGACAACTACCGCCGGCGCCTGAAGCTTCACAGGCTTATCAAACATTTATATTGCCTTGTTTTCAGTTACGCAGTACACTAAAAGCAAATAACACCAAGGGGACGATAGTGGCTGGTCTAAGTGTGCCTAAACGAAGTGACATTAACGCTGAAAATACATGGAATTCTCCAAGTGTCTTTTCGTCGACGCAATCGTGGGAAACCGAGTTTCGTGACGTCGAAGCAAGTCTGCCGCTGTTAGACTCGATTAAGGAAAAACTAACAAAAGGCGCGGCAAGCCTGTTTGATTCCCTTCAAACAATTGAAAATATCCAGCGCCGTACGATGAAGCTCATGGTATATGCCAGCATGTCCTACAGTGTCGACACCCAAGACCAAGCCTCAATCGGAATGTATGACCGGATGCATACCCTGACAGGGAAAATACAGGGCGCGACCGCTTTTTTGTATCCTGCATTACTCGCTCTTGGTTATGAAAAACTTAAACGTTGGATGACCGAAAATCCCCACCTGGCGATTTATTCACACTTCATGAACAACCTTTTTCGGAAAAAACCTTACGTGCGTTCAAAAGAAGTGGAGGAACTGATGGGCATGTTAGCCAGCCCATTCAGTGGACCGGATAGTATATACAGTTCCCTGACCGATGCCGATTTCAAATTCAAACCCGCTATTGCAAGTGACCGCCGGGAGATACCCATAACTCAGAGTACGATCGAAGCAGTCTTGCATGATCCGGATCGAGAAGTACGCAGAACAGGCTGGGAGAACTATGCCGATATTTTCCTTACGTTTAAGAATTCCTTAGCTAATACTTTGCTGGCTTCCGTGAAACAGGACGTATTCGACATGCAAGTCCGAAAGCACAATAGCACCCTCGAGGCATCACTTTTTGAAGATAACATCCCGGTCGAAGTTTTTTACAATCTAATTAGCACATTCAAGAAGAACCTTCCGACCTGGCACAGGTACTGGAAGCTAAGGCGTAAATGGCTCGGAGTGGATGCATTACATACTTACGATATATGGGCTCCGTTAACCGCATCGAATCCACACCTCGATTATCGTCAAGTGGTTGAAATGATAGCCGCAGGAATGAAACCAATGGGCGACGAGTATGTTCAAACACTGCGGCGGGGCTGCCTCGTCGACCGCTGGGTCGATGTATATCCCAACCAGGGTAAAACTGCCGGTGCCTTTTCGTCCGGTGCTTACGATACCCATCCGTTTATCTGCATGAGTTTCACAGATGACGTCAATTCGCTGAGTGCGCTAGCCCATGAACTAGGCCATTCGATGCATTCTTATTTAACCAATCGACATCAACCTTTTATTTACAGCGGATACTCACTTTTCATCGCTGAAGTTGCTTCCAACTTCCACCAGGCTATGGTCCGCGCGCATTTACTTAAGACGAATAAGGAGCCCCTGTTTCAAATCGCCCTGATCGAAGAAGCTATGTCTAATTTCCACAGGTATTTCTTCATTATGCCAACCCTGGCACGCTTTGAACTAGAGGTGCACCAAAGAGTCGAGCGAGGCGAGGGTTTAACAGCAGACACCATGATTAGATTAATGACCGATTTGTTTGCCGAAGGTTATGGCAGCGAGATGCATATCGACCACGACCGGATTGGAATTACCTGGGCGACATTCGGACATCTATATTATGACTACTACGTATTCGAGTATGCGACGGGGATTTCAGCAGCGCACGCGCTTTCAAATCGAATCTTGACCGGTGTACCAAACGCTGTACAGGACTACCTGAGTTTCCTGAGTGCCGGCGGGTCTGTATATCCACTCGATGCGTTAAAGATAGCCGGCGTCGACCTCAGCAAACCTTACGCAGTTGAGGAAACTTTCGACGTCCTGAGCGGTTACGTGGACAAACTCGAAACCTTGTTGCCAGGGTGACGTTAAAAGTCAACTGATTGGGTACATCCATAATTAACCAGACGGAGACCTGGTATTCGGCGGTGGGGGATTGCGCATGCCAAGGCGGAAATACTCACCGGTTTGACTACGTTTCCAGCTTACAACCACGCTTTGATTTAAGGGATGGATCAGCTTAATAGCACCCTGCCGGTTACACTCCTGAACGCAGCACCCACAATACCAACACTCGTCGGCATAAAGTACTATCGGGGACTTCCCCTGTGACGGATTCGGCATCAATACATCGTTGCGGCATATTTCTACGCACATATTGCATCCGTTACATATTTTTTCGTCAAACTCGATCGAATTATTTGGGGTTGGAGGATTGGGCACCATATATACTTTATCGTTAATCATCTGAGTGATCCCCCTTCGGACAAATCATTGAAGGTCGCAATATTGCTGGTAGTTTTCGAGATATACCGGCGAGTAAGGTGGGCGTAAATGGTAATTAAACGGGACCTCGCTGACTTCAACATTCCCGTTAATTTGCTTAATTGAAATAATTTGTTGCCCTTCTATAGGGTCAACAGATGGGTAATCGAGCCTGTAAAAGTTAAGGTACAAGCTGCTCGCTTTTCGTGCAAGCGAAGCTTGCATTACGATCTCACCGACTGTCATTAAAGTATGACATTCTAGCGCCCTACCTAACTCATGAGGAGTTGAAGCATAAAGCATAGCTGCTTCTGACTCTCGTAGTTCTTTTAACAGCCCAATACCAGTTTTTAGTGTTCCTTTACTCCGGTACTGTCCGCAATAATCCTGCATAATTCTGCAGATTCCAGCATTCAATTCTTTCCAGCCGATATTGTGCTTATGTTGCTGCAGCGGTGTATAGACGCGACATTTTTCTCTTTGTACCTGGACTCGATCTATTACCAGTTCGTTGTTGGTTTTGGCAAATACGGCTGCCTGGCGTCCGGCATATCTGCCACTGGCGGCAGCACCCGAATGCGCTCCCGCACCGAATATCGATCCGCCAGCGGCATACAGACCATCGAGATTCGTTTTGAGGTTCCAGTCAACGACCAATCCACCTCCTCCCCAGATACGCCAGTGCGGCACGTCCATGCCTGCCCAGAAATTGGATTGCTGGTACGCTTCGGGCGGCATTACGGGAGCCTGTAATAAGTCTTTATCGGGATCAAAACCAGCTTTTGTAAGTGTATCGTAAACAGGAATACGCGTCTTTCCTTCGTTCCCAACCATCAGACCAAAGATAGCGCGCCGCTCATGGGGTGATAAACGTGAAAGATCCGCGTAAAGCGGTAAAACAAATTCTCCTTTTTTAATTCTTTCTGGCAAGTCTGGAGCAAGGGCATTGACCTGGTTTTCATAATCGGATGGTACCCTTTCTCCAAGCCCAACCATGAACTTCTGTCCCGGAGCAGTCTGGAATCTTTCAGCTATCGAATTTAATTCCTTACCATCCCTGTTGTACCAGGGGACTTCTTTTCCATTGGCATCAACGATAGAAGCTCCATACCAAGTGTTGTGAGCATTTCCCATCCCATATTCGAGGTATGACAACGGACCGCTGTCATTATATGATTGCTCCATCTTGGCGAACTCAGCGCCCGCATTCCAGGCAACAGCACACCCATCACCAACATTATTCAAGTCCCGGAACGATGGTCGCAGCTCAGTTGAGAATGTCCAGAGTCTTCCGGGAAGACCTGTTGAAATAATGGTGGCGCTAGCCTCAAAAATGACAAGCTCACCTGTACGCATGTTGACGCCTGTCGCGCCGATGACTCGTGTACCCGGCTTACCTCCTTGCGTCAGCAAACTGGTAACCATGATCCTATCGAATATTTCAACTCCTGACCGCTTGAGCTCGCGGTAAAGAAGTGGTTTGACGTTATGTCCGTAGACTCGTAAGGTAACCTTATTTTTGTAATCGTAAGCAAACAAGAGCTCGGTTTTTTCATCTCTAAAATCAGCGCTTTTAAATTCCCCATTTGAATCCCGGATTTTCATACCTATCTGTTCGCAATCAAGAAGTGCATCCCAGCTTTCCCGGCAGGTGATATAGCGCAGAGGTCCGCAGTCATAACCTCCCGAACTACGTATTACCTGTTCGGTATATTCTTCCGGAGTAACCTGAGAACAAGGATTTGTGCAGGCGGCAAGCCAGTGGTCGACTCCGGCGCCTCCAGACCCGCTCCATTTAGTGGCGCCTTTTTCGACGACGATAACTTTAACACCTTTACGACGCGCACTTATCGCGGCATGACAACCTGCGATACCGCCTCCCAGGATCAAAACATCGGTTTTAACATGTGTTTCCTGGTTATATCGTATCGGATAAGGCCACTCTGGTAGCGAGGCATTCTGTTCTACAAAATCGAGCCAATGTGCCATACCATGATCTCCTTGAACGCGTTCTGTAACTAAATCCAGTATAACAAAAGCATCTTTAGTATTTCTTATCATATGTACACAACGCTAACGAAATTTTACCAAAGGTTTCGCTAAGGTAATTCGATCGAGTGCCAATTTAGACAACAAATCAACACTAAAGAATTTATGGTTAACGGAGCTAATATATGCAGGATATACAAGACAAAAGTGGCAGAAGAATAGGACTATCTCGATATGATGGGGATGATGTTCCACATGGGAGTCATACTTAATTTCCTCTCAAAATAACTCTTCGGACGAGGCTTACGCTTTTATAAAGAAATGGCTCGGAATTACTTCCGAGCCATTTTTCTTGATTGTCTTAGATTTGGTTTTTGTGGATTATCTCTTGCCGGTCATCTCAAACTTAATGTCGGTATCTTGCCACCTGTATTTCATGTAAAGAGGATAGCTGTAGTATCCGACGTAAAGTTCACCGTTCCAGTTCTTCACCCATGGCCACCAGACGACATACGACCATGAGAGTGGCGTTGGTATTACCCACGCGTTCTCAAGTACATCTGCCACTACCGACTTGTGCAGCGCTGCGAGTGCAGCATCGTCAAAGCCGAATAACTCCCCTGCTTTTGTAAAAGCATCATTGTAAAGAGGTTGATTGATATAGCTCAGGTTATATTGACTTTGACCCTGCAGGCTGAGAAACTTGCCCCAGACTCCTGAAGTATAATAGTGAATCATTTCGTCATAGTTCCTCGTCCTGCCCCTAGTCGTGTATGTAGCGTAG
>CAYHBE010000035.1:0-8980 GCA_964354765.1 uncultured Dehalococcoidales bacterium
TAACTTTTAATCAGGACTTTTCAAAAGAAAAAGGTCATGTTGCATTTGTTTCACAGTCCGGAGCAGAGTCGATGCGCCTGGTCTTTTTAGCACAGGATGTCAACATCTCCTTCAGCAAAGTAATCAGCTACGGGAACGCGGTCGACCTGGATGCCCCTGATTTTCTCGAATACCTTGCAGACGATGATAACACGAAGGTTATTGCCTGTTATATTGAAGGCATCCATAACGGGCCACGTTTCCTAGCAGCTATAAAACGATGCCTCTTGAAAAAGCCGGTGATAGTATTAAAAGCGGGATTGACTGAGAGCGGTGCTGGAGCCGCCGCATCACATACGGCATCGCTTGCGGGTTCCAAGTCAATCTGGGAGGCATTTTTCAAGCAGACGGGGGTGGTTCCAGCCTTCACGATGGATGAGGTTGCCGACATCGTCCAGGGCTTTTTAAGAATGAGAGTACCCAAGGGGAGAAGAGTCGCAGTCGTAGGCAGGGGCGGAGGTATTGGCGTGATTGCTGCCGACATTTGCGAGCGTGCTGGTTTGAAAGTGCCGCCATTCGCACAATCAACGCGCCAAAAATTAACCTCTATAATACCCGAAGCTGGCGCCGGCATAAGAAATCCAGTCGAGACAACTCGCGGAATGGGCGGTGCCGCCGATTTCTACCAGAGAGGCTTATCGATCGTTGATGAAGACCCTGAAACAGATATTATCCTCGTCCACATGGCGATAGATGTTTACGGCGGACATACACCAAACCTGGCAAGTTCGACAGAGGCTGCAGCGATCTCGCTATGTGAAAAAGTTGACTCCATGAAGAAACCAATCGCTGCAGCATTGTTTTCGGGTGGACATCCGGATACCATCCTCGCGATCGTGACAGCACGTGACAAACTGACGAAAGCAGGCATCCCCGTATATTCAGGTGTGGAGTCGGCCAGCCGTGCTATTAACAAGATCGTCAACTATTACGAGCGCTCTCAACGATACCCATGACCGAGCTTATCCTGGCACGCCACGGTGAAACAGCCTGGAATGTTGTCGAGGTCTTCCGCGGGCGAGCGGACGTTGATCTCGATGAGACGGGACTCAGACAGGCAGAGCTCCTGGCAGATTTTCTACACGAACATAAGATAGAAGCAGTATATTCCAGCCCGTTAATTCGAGCTCAAAAAACTGCCCGCGCCATTGCCGCAAAACAACACCTGGAAGTCATCACCGCCAAAGAACTTAACGACCTGAAGTTCGGAGAGTGGGAAGGACTTCCGCTAACCGAGGTGAGAGACAAATACCCCGACCTTTTTACAAAATGGGTCGAGACGCCGCACCTGGTGAAGATTCCAAATGGAGAAACGCTGGACGATGTTACAAAAAGAGCCAATGCTTTCGTTAATGATGTTGTCACCCGACATCAGGGGACGATTGTAATGGTCTCACATCGCGTGGTGCACAAGTTATTGATATTAGCGCTACTGGGACTCGATAACAGTCATTTCTGGAATATTAAGATGTATACGGCAGCGATTACCACATTTGTGTATGAGAACCAGAGCTGGGTTTTAAACGAGCACAACAATACCAGCTACCTCCACCCTCTCAATACACAGAAATTGAAAGACTTCTAATCCATCCTTCACTACTAATTCTCAAAGCTTCAAATCCTTTCCCATTCCAGCCCTTAGGTCTCCTCAGTGTAAACTCCGGCTGGAATCCAGATTAACCAATCTTACCTTATGCTAGTCAAAGATCACTAGTGCACTACGACCTATTCTTTTATCCCCCGGATCAAGTACGGGGCAGGCTCTTCCCAAGCGATGTAAGGGATAAAATATTAAGGGAGCAGTATATGTGCTCCCCTTAACACTCTTACTTTTTTGTCATTCCCAGCGCAAGCGGGGAATCCACTTAAAAAACTTATTCATACCACCCAACCAGATCGCCGCGTTGTCCATTCGGACTTCCTCGCGATGACAATTATAACGGGATGACAATTGAAAAGGGACGATGACAATAAAAAACGGGACGAAGACGGGAAAAACGTAATCCCTACTTTACGGCTGCGGCTTCTACTTTTTCTAGAGCTGGCGCGGGTGCTTTTAGATTAGAGAGTATCTTTTCTCCGCTCACTACGTGTTTATCGAGCCCAAGATAAGACAAGTCAATGTTACTTTTATCCGGGACAAGTACGAGTGCCGCCATTCATATCTCTGCTATAATAAAGGCGTGAAAAAACCACTATTTGTATTGTTCGACGGCAACGCTTTGATACATCGTGCCTTCCATGCATTACCCCCGTTAAGTCTCCGTAAAACCGGCGAACTGGTAGGGGCGGTTTTTGGTTTCGCACAAATCCTGCTTAAAGTACTCAATGATCTGCAGCCAACTCATTATGCAATCGCTTTTGATAAAGCGGCGCTTACATTCAGGCACGTGATGTACGAACAATACAAGGCAACCCGAAAAGAGACTCCCTCTGAGCTTGTCGGGCAATTCGGGCGTGTAAGGGAACTGGTGAAAGCGTTTAAAATACCAATCTACGAGCTTGAGGGTTACGAGGCAGATGACGTTCTCGGTACCCTGGGTAAACAGGCTAGCGAGCAGGGGATCGATACTGTGATCGTAACCGGCGATGCCGACACGATGCAGCTGGTTACAGACAAGGTCAACGTGTTTTACCCGCGGCCACGCGGTAATTTTAGCGATGCCGATCTCTTTAACATCCAGGCTGTCATCGACAAATACAGTATTAAACCGGAATACATCATCGATTATAAAGCCTTAAAAGGCGATCCATCAGACAATATTCCGGGTGTTCCGGGCATCGGCGAAAAAACAGCCGTCAAGTTGATACAGCAGTTTGGAACTGTAGAACATATTTACGAGCATATCGATGAAGTCACACCTGCTAGACTTCAGACGCTGCTTCGCGAACATAAAGCCGAGGCTGATCAAAGTAAAAAGCTCGTTACGATTGTGACAGATACGCCTTTACATCTTGACCTCCAGGAGTGCGAGGTAGCAAATTACGACCGCGAAAAAGTAGTCGAACTGCTGCGTGAACTGGAGTTCTCCAGCCTCCTCCAACGACTTCCACCGCCTGTCAGCACACAAACGGTTATGGAACTCCCGATTACGCGAGAGCCTGTTGTAGCCCATGATTACCATCTTGTTAATACAACCGACCAATTGAACAATCTGGTAAAAAGAATGTCCCTGGCTAGTATGATTGCTATTGATACTCAAACAGATAATCTAAATTCGATGACAGGCAATCTAGTTGGTATTTCATTATCACCGGCGGATGGTGAAGCATATTACATCCCTGTCGGACACGTAGGCTTGTCCGTAACGCAGCAATTACCGCTCAACGAAGTAATTTCAGCTCTCAAACCTATTCTGGAAGACTCAACCAAGCCCAAGATTGCACATAACGGCAAATTAGATATGATGGCGCTTGCGGAAAGCGGAATCGACCTGGCAAATTTGGAATTCGATTGCATGGTTGCGGCTTACCTGCTTTGCGAGCAATCGACCGGGCTCAACGCCTTAGCTTTTAAATGGCTCGGTGTGGAGCTGAAATCGATATCCGAACTGACCGGGACTGGTATTAAACAGATACCTCTATCACACGTTGAGATTGAAAAATCCAAAGACTATGCCTGTGCTGACGTCGACGTTACCTTTCAATTGAGCAAATTACTTCGTGAAGAATTAAAAACACAGAAGCTGTGGGAATTATTTAGCGAGATAGAGATGCCGCTGGTGCCTGTTCTATTGCACATGGAGCGGAGCGGTGTCCTGTTAGACGGCAAGCTACTCGAAAGAATATCTGGCGAACTTAACGAACAATTGAAAATGCTCGAAGGAGCTATTTACCAGCGAGCCGGTGATAAATTTAATATTAATTCCACCCAGCAGCTTGGAACTATCCTCTTTGACAAAATGGGATTAGCAACAATTAAGAAGCGGGGCGGCGGATATTCAACTTCCGCTGAGGTGTTAGAAGCTCTGAGAGATGTAGATCCCATCATCGCTTATGTCCTGGATTATCGCCAGGTCTCTAAACTGAAATCGACATACGTGGATGCTTTACCTTCGCTGGTTAATCCGAAGACAGGCAGAATTCATACAAGCTTCAACCAGACCCGCACTACCACCGGGCGGCTCTCCTCCAGCGATCCCAACTTACAAAATATCCCCATTCGCACTGTACAAGGAAGAGAAATACGCCAGGCGTTTGTTGCGCCTCAAGGCTCCTGCCTTCTGGCTGCAGACTACTCGCAAATTGATCTCCGGTCGCTGGCGCACCTGTCACAGGACGCAAACCTCATCAACGCCTTTCTCAAAGACGAAGACATACACACTGCGACTGCCGCACAACTTTTCGGGGTACCGGCTTCACAGGTATCACCGGATATGAGACGCCTCGCTAAGACCGTGAACTTTGGCGTTATCTATGGCATGAGCGAGTATGGGTTGGAACAGGCGACGGAGTTTTCACGGGAAGAGGCTGGCAAGTTTATCGCCGCTTATTTCGAGAAATACCCGGGCGTGAAATGGTACCTTGATCTGACCAAGGAACAGGCAAGAAACCAGGGTTACGTACAGACAATGCTGGGAAGGAAAAGGATTATTCCGGAAATCAAATCGCCTAACCGTCAAGTCCGGGAAGCAGCTGAGCGTATGGCAATAAATATGCCGGTACAGGGGACTTCGGCTGATATTATTAAGAAAGCGATGGTTGATATTTATGCAGAAATGCAGAAACGCGGATTAAAGAGCAAAATGTTGCTGCAGGTGCATGATGAACTCATATTCGAAGTACCCGACTCTGAAATGACCACGATGAGAGTTCTCGTTACCGATATGATGGTCAATACGATCAAACTCAGTATTCCTTTAAAGGTTGAGTGTAAGGTGGGGTGCAACTGGGGGGAGATGGAAGAAGAGACCGTTAAAAATGATCTTTCCCCTTATGTAATAGGCCGCACAATTACCGGCATTACCGCTATCTGGACCGGCACGATCAAACAGGCAACGGCGGAAGAATTCACATTACGCGTCAGCGGTCAAACAATCACCAACCTTACTCGCCGTGGTAAATACCTATTTTTTCATCTTTCAAACGGCGAATTTCTCGTTGCCCACCTTAAGATGAGCGGCTCTCTGTTCCTTGGTTCATTCGAACCCCCAAAATATACTCGTATTATTATCCATCTTGATAACGGGCAGAATATTTACTTCCGCGATCCGCGTAAATTCGGCATGCTCAAGCTCATTCCCAATGCAGACGAGGTTTTAAGCAAATTAGGACCTGAACCGATTGATAAAGATTTCTCGGTTAAAATTTTCGCGGAGCGTCTGAAGAACCGCAAAGCACCTATAAAAGCTTTACTTCTGGACCAGAAATTCCTGGCAGGGGTGGGAAATATGTACGCTGACGAAGCCCTCTATTTAGCTCGAATTCACCCGGAAAGAGTCAGCGGCGAGCTCACACTTCAGGAAATCAGGAGGTTGTACCACGCGCTCAAAGAAGTATTAAAAGCAGGCATCGCCAGTAAAGGCGCCAGCATCGTGACTTATTATCGTCCGGACGGCTCGACCGGGAAAGCTCATTTCCAGTTCAACGTCGCCCACGGAATGCGAGAAACATGCAAGATTTGCGGAGGTCCGATTAAAAGAATCGTAGTCAGGGGACGTGGGACATACCACTGCCCCAGATGCCAACGAAAGAAATAAAGTGTTGACTAAAACAACAGGTGGTTGTATTCTTATCCAAAACACACTGTAATTGTTTTTGAGTGAGGTCTCTAGTGGCTAAAAAATTGTTCGTCCTCGGTATGATAATCGTCCTGGTATTGACAGCATCAATTGGTTGTTCTGGAAATTCAAAAACAAATCCGACCGGGAAATATGAAATTCTTCGGAGTGCTGTCCTCGGCAGCACCTGGCAAATGTACCAGTTCCGATTGAAGTTAGACCCAAATGGCGAATTTGATATCGATTTGCTCGACCTAGTCCCCGGCGATAAAGTGGACGGTTATTTCTACATGGAATCGGGTAACACAGCTGCCCTGGAAATTATTGCAGGCTCAACCACAGTATATAAGATAGAATCGGTGAATACTCCTGCCGGCAGCACAATATCCGACCGATTTTCTTTCACTGTTTCTCAGCCGTTGGGAGCAGCTCATGTACTTAAATTCACGAACAGTGGAACCGAGAAAAACATAACGGTTTTTGTTGAGATTATTTATCCTGTAACTGCTAAAATCAGGGGTCCCCTGGATATAAAATAAAAGATATCGATCAGGCTAATTCACTCTAAAGGTCTGTCTTTCAACGACCATTGATACCGGTCTGAATTTTTCAGGATTATTTGCTTAAGCTTCGGGTATTTGTAACTTTTAGTATCATTCATTAGGCACTCTATATATTAGCCCTTTCTACAATCGACTTCCTTTCCGTAAGTAATTCTAACTCACGGTTAACAAGTTCTTGATACTCATGAGGTTTCCCAGGTATTTGCCAAGTCACCCCATGTTCATCTGTCCTACTATGATACTCATTGATAGCCTTATGTATTTTATCTAATTCCTCATCAATTTCTTTTATCCTCTTCTCATCCTGTTTGTTCTTTGGCATATTACCCTCCCATATTTTCTATTACTGGTTGTGGTTCAAGAGTTTTGACGATAGGCTCTTTTTCGTAACCGACCACATCCGCCCAACTATGGCAGTCGTAATTTAGTCCCGCCACTTCCGCAGGTGCTCGATTTTTTAATGCCATGTTCGGTCTGAAAAAGTTGTAGTATACCAACCAGCCATCGGTAAAGCGTTTTAAGGTGTTCTTGTCCTTCAAGTCACGCATCACCTTTGTACGGTCTTTAAGCGTGTTGTGGAAGCGTTCTATCATGGATGTGCTATGCTTAACGCTAAATGGTGAGCCTTGACGATGTCTCGTATCACTTCCAAACGCTAACTCTATACCGTCAATGTACGCACCTAATTTATCCGTAACCACTATCTTAGGAGTTTTACCCGCACGCTTAGAAGCTAACTCCATAAGTGCTTGAGCATCCCGTTTATTCCGTGTTGTAGTGATTCTCGAAGCTAACAAGAAACGTGTTTTAGCATCAATTATGTCCCAGAATACGACACCCTTTGGGTCACTTGTCTTAACATCCGTTTGAATGAAGGTTTCATCGGCAATCCAGGTATCGCCCACATTCGGATGCAAGTCTTTTGTTTTTTGAATAGCCTCACTGGTAAATTTGTTAATCCATTTAATAATGGCAGTGTGTGAAATATCACTATCAGTTTGATTTTCTATATTGTGTTCTATCTCGTGGAATGACATACCACTGTAAAACTCATTCAAGGCATTGACAATATAGGACGGTGACACTCGACCGTGAGATAAAGCATCCGTGCCCGTAAATTTTGTTCGGCAATCGTCACAGAAGTAGTTTTGAACGCCTTTGTAAGTGCCGTATTTACGAGTGTGCTGACTTCCACAAAATTTACATACTACTCTTGGCTTTATTTCCGTTACGGATGTTGATGTGCCAATAGAAACATCACGGTTTATAGAATGACCACCACCTGTTAATGATGTTCTAGTACCGGATTTGCCGATATAACGGATATGCTTTTGTATGACCTTGTTACCTTTATGAATGGTTTCGACTTCGTAGTCATACCAGTTACCAGAATGTGGCGGTATTTCTTTTGCACGTATAAAACTCATATATCACCTCTTAATTTCAAAATATCTCATCTCCCATTTTGGTTCTTCGCCCAGTTTTAATTCTAGAATTCGTTTAGTAACACGTGTCATTGTTTCATCTAATAGATTCGTTATGGGGCGAAACGGTTCTATAGTTCTTGTAAGAATTTCGTTTGTACCATACTTGTGCATGTATCGATAAATTAAACGAATAGCATTAACGCCATTTAAGGCATTGAAATGGGACATCACCGCATCTTTTAAATTTTGGTCTGGAATATCACGTTTTATAGTCTCTAATTCTTCTACTAATTTATTCCATTTATCGTTTTTATTTTGAAGGTCAATCAGTCCAATACCGTAAACAAATCGCCTATAAAATGAGAATGTAACGTAAACATTATCATCAATAGTCTTTTGATTGATCGCTCGGTACAAATCGTGTGGGTCGCCATGAATACATTTCATTAAGTTTTCTTCAACATTTGTGACACTATCCGCAGATTCAACCATATCTGCTAAACATCTTCTCATGTCGTCCAATATTCTCAATGTCTCACTCGGATATTTTTCTTTACTAATAATCTCTATCCTTTGTGTTTTAGGCTCGTAACTCTTTGCCTCTTTTAAATTGGTAGTGAGTTTAATATTTTCTTTTCTTAATTCATGATATGCAAGAAATTGCGCTAATGAAAAACATATAAACATGATGGCTATCCCAAGGGGAAGTGCGATAGGTACTTCCTTACCAAGAACATCTTTAATAATGGATATAAAACCTCCAATTATGCCACCCACAAGCCACCACCATTGTTTGAATACAGCCTTAATATATTCTTGGAATGAATTAAACATATTGACCCCCTAGTTTTTTCACTAGGGATATTATAATAGGTTAGGCACTCTAATGCAACGATAAGTTGCAAGTGCCTAAGCTTCGGGTGTTCTTGACAATCCATGATTTCGTAGCGCATAATAAGCTCACTATGGTAAAAATAAGACTACGCCGAATAGGCGCAAAAAAACAACCCAGTTATCGGGTGGTAGTGGCTGATGAATCAGCACCGCGCGACGGTGCTTTTATTAGCATAATAGGACACTATGACCCCCGGACTAACCCGGAAACCGTTTCTATCAAAGAAGAGGAAGCCCTAAAATGGTTGAGACAGGGAGCTCAGCCAACAGCAACGGCGGCGAGACTGCTCTCCAAGATGGGTATCA
The DNA here is from genome assembly GCA_964354765.1 of uncultured Dehalococcoidales bacterium. Classification (GTDB taxonomy): domain Bacteria; phylum Chloroflexota; class Dehalococcoidia; order Dehalococcoidales; family Fen-1064; genus JAURWL01. Next base: position 8,950 of record CAYHBE010000035.1, read on the forward strand.
TGGAGAAGTTCAAAACCGGCAAGGAGAAAAC